>CAJNDC010000007.1:0-121757 GCA_905221415.1 bacterium | reverse complement strand
TTTTATGGTTATGAGAAATCGTTTCAGTCGCTTAACCAATTGGAACAAGCCATTGTAGACTATATTGATTACTACAATAACAAACGAATCAAAGCCAAACTAAAAGGACTTAGCCCTGTGCAATACAGAACTAAATCCTTCGCTTAAATTATTTGTCTAACTTTTTGGGGTCAGTACATTCAAACTGGCGTTTTCTATTTTTAAAATTTCAGTTTTGAAATATATGATAGTAAATTATAGCGAATAAGCAGCTCTTAAATTTTAAGTTCTAATTAAACTTAGTTTTCAATTTTTAGTATTCTAAAAATTTTCGGTAACATTATAATTATATATATTAGTAGGGTTCCTCCCCCGAATATGAATATCACCCCTCCATTCACTTCTTTTTGAAAAAGATAAGTGAATACTATGGTACCTATCGGCATGATAGATGTATTTAGTGTAAATAAAGTACTCATTACTCTGCCTAAAAATTTTGTTTCGATGGTACTTTGAAGGTAAGTCATCACAATAATATTTAAAACAACAAGAGTAAACGCAATGATTCCCATAAATATACTACCAAGAAAAGAAATAATAATTTGAGAGTTAGTTGATGCAAATGTGATGCCTAAACCAATAATAGCCATAGTTGAGAGAACAAGTGGCATGGTTATCTTACTCGAGAGTAAGATGTTGTTTTCTTTCTTATCTGGCAATAGTGACATTGAAATACTGGCTAAAAGCATTCCTACTGCTGCCATAGTTTCAAGCATTCCTACCGTCGAGTTACCTAACAGAAGTTGTTCTTTTACTACAAATGGCACCCCAATACTGATAGATGTGTAGAAAAAATTGAGGATAACACTTACAAGAATAATGTATTTTACAATTTGATTTTCTTTAAGAAATTGAATGATTCCTTTGACTCCATGCAGAGGATTTTCACAATTCGTAGCCTTGTTCTCTTTCTCGTTATATTCATAGTAAAATTTCATATTAAGTAGAACTCCTAAAGAGAGGAGGTTTGCAAAGATTTCAATTAGAATAAAACCTGCAAAACCTAACCAACCATAAAAAATGACTCCAATGGCTGGAGAAAGCATGGTTGCAATTGCAATAGCAGTCTGTGTAACAGAACTTAATCTTTGAATTTTTTATCATTTACTAATTCATGAATTGAGGCTGAATAACAAGTATCACTTATATTGACTGTAATAGAGTGGAGTATTACAAATGGAATTACTAGATATAAGATACTAGAAGAATCCATAAGAAAATAAAAAGCATAAAACAAAAGAAAGATAAAAATCCTAAAGATGAAATTATATATTAAGATTTTCTTGTGTGGGTATCTATCTACTAGATTACCAATGGGAACTAAGAAAATCAAACTGACTAAAGGATAAATAATCATATTAATCCCAAAACTCATTGCAGATTTTGTTTGATCCAGTAGCATCAAACCTAAAGCAAAATTGAAAGATTTCCCGCTCAAAGAGCCAATGAAATTGCTAATAAAATCTTTTATAATTTGCTTATTTGATATACGATCACTAATTATATTTTTCATCTACATCTTCCCCAATGAAAGTTATTATTTAAAAAGTATATCTAATAAGAATCACACTAGGATATTAGTGTAATTGAATATCTTTAAACGCCAGTTCAAAACTGGCGTTTTATTTGTTAGGATTTTGATGGGTTAGGTTCAATCCCCAAGGGACGAGATTTTCAGTTTTATTTTTGATACGTGTGATATTATCCTCGTGGCGAATGATAATCAAGCTAGCAAGTGCTAGGATAATCAGAATGAAGAGAGGGTCGTAGCTGCTCAGGATAAAACTAAATAGTGGAAATAGGAGAACTCCGATAACGGCTGCTATAGAAGCGGCAACGCTAGACAGTGAAATCATACTACCTAGATAGAGGCTTCCAAAGAATACGATTGCTAGATAGAGACAGAAAACAGGCGCAAATCCGAAAATCACTCCAGCACTGGTTGCGACAGCCTTGCCACCTTTAAAGCCAGCAAAAATAGGGAAGGTATGTCCAATGACAGCCAAAAGTCCAAAAACAAGAGGTGATACACCTTGTAGGTGGAAAAGAATAGGAAGGAGAGTGGCCAAGGTTCCTTTAAAGAAGTCAATCGCAAAGGTTGCCATACCCGCTTTCTTTCCTAAAATTCGGAAAGTATTGGTTGTTCCGGTGTTTCCAGAACCATGTTCACGCAGATTTGTTTGAAAAAAGATTTGTCCAATCCAAAGACCAGACGGAATCGAACCTAGTAGATAAGCTAAAATTAATAATACAAATGTCATCATAGACCTATTATACCATGAAATGCTGTAGAAAGGTTGAGAATCTCTTGTGAATTGTGACAGCTGAATGGGAAAAACTTTGCAAAATCCCTAGAAAACCTGTAAAATAGAAAAGATGAACAAATAGGAGGTTCCTTGTGTCAAAAAAGGAAATCAATATTAACAACTACAATGATGACGCCATTCAGGTGCTAGAAGGGTTGGATGCGGTTCGTAAACGTCCGGGGATGTATATTGGATCGACTGACGGTGCTGGTCTCCATCACCTAGTCTGGGAAATTGTGGACAATGCTGTCGATGAAGCCTTGTCTGGATTTGGTGACCGCATTGATGTGACCATCAATAAAGACGGAAGTTTGACAGTAGAGGACCATGGTCGAGGGATGCCGACCGGGATGCATGCCATGGGAATTCCAACCGTTGAGGTCATCTTTACCATTCTCCACGCTGGAGGAAAATTCGGTCAAGGTGGCTATAAGACATCTGGAGGTCTCCACGGGGTGGGTTCTTCGGTCGTTAATGCACTCTCAAGTTGGTTGGAAGTTGAAATTACTCGTGACGGTACAGTCTACAAGCAACGTTTTGAAAATGGCGGAAAACCTGTTACGACCTTGAAGAAAATTGGTACAGCACCCAAGTCTAAGACAGGTACCAAAGTCACCTTCATGCCTGACGCGACGATTTTTTCTACGACTGACTTCAAGTACAATACCATCTCAGAACGACTCAATGAGTCAGCCTTTCTCTTAAAAAATGTTACCTTGTCTTTGACAGATAAGCGAACAGATGAAGCAATCGAATTCCATTATGAGAACGGGGTACAAGACTTTGTATCCTATCTGAACGAAGACAAGGAAACCTTGACGCCAGTCCTATACTTTGAAGGCGAAGACAATGGTTTCCAAGTGGAAGTTGCTCTCCAGTACAATGATGGATTTTCAGATAACATTCTATCCTTTGTCAATAACGTTCGTACTAAGGACGGTGGAACGCATGAGACAGGACTCAAGTCAGCCATTACTAAGGTCATGAATGACTATGCTCGTAAGACGGGACTTCTCAAGGAAAAAGATAAAAACCTTGAAGGGTCAGACTACCGCGAGGGACTAGCGGCCGTTCTTTCTATCCTAGTTCCGGAAGAACACCTCCAATTTGAGGGACAGACTAAGGACAAACTTGGAAGCCCTCTGGCTCGTCCTGTTGTGGATGGTATAGTATCTGATAAGTTGACCTTCTTCCTAATAGAGAATGGAGAACTAGCTTCAAATCTCATTAGGAAGGCTATCAAGGCGCGTGATGCCCGTGAGGCGGCCCGTAAGGCACGTGATGAGAGCCGAAATGGTAAGAAAAACAAGAAAGACAAAGGTTTGCTGTCTGGGAAATTGACTCCAGCTCAGTCTAAGAACCCTGCCAAGAATGAACTCTACCTAGTCGAGGGTGATTCTGCCGGTGGTTCTGCTAAACAAGGTCGTGACCGTAAGTTTCAGGCTATCTTACCTCTTCGTGGTAAGGTCATCAATACAGCCAAGGCCAAGATAGCGGATATCCTCAAAAATGAGGAAATCAACACCATGATTTACACCATCGGTGCAGGTGTTGGGGCAGACTTCTCCCTTGAAGATGCCAACTACGACAAGATCATTATCATGACCGATGCCGATACCGACGGTGCCCACATTCAAACACTTCTTTTAACCTTTTTCTACCGCTATATGCGTCCGCTAGTTGAGGCAGGACATGTCTATATCGCCCTTCCACCTCTGTACAAGATGTCAAAAGGTAAAGGAAAGAAAGAAGAAGTGGCCTATGCTTGGACGGACGGAGAACTAGAAGAACTTCGCAAGCAGTTTGGTAAAGGTGCTACCCTCCAACGCTACAAAGGTCTTGGTGAGATGAATGCGGACCAACTCTGGGAAACAACCATGAACCCAGAAACTCGCACTCTCATCCGTGTCACGATCGAAGATCTAGCACGCGCCGAACGCCGTGTCAATGTTCTCATGGGAGATAAAGTCGAACCACGCCGTAAGTGGATTGAAGATAATGTCAAGTTTACGCTGGAAGAAGTGACAGTGTTTTAAGTCAGTTTTTAATGAATGGGTATCAACATGAGAACAGAAACAGAAATGCTCGATGTGATTTTACAGACTGCCAAAACTTTACAAGTTGAGGCTGTCGCTCTATCTGGTTCACGAACGGATACAAAAGCACCAAAAGATGAGTTTCAGGATTACGACGTGATCTATGTCGTGGACGACTTAGATAATCTGACGAGTGACCTTTCTTGGTTAGACCAGTTTGGCACTCGTATCATTGATCAGCATAATGTCCTAGGCAATCGTCGACTTTATCTCATGCTATTTGAAGATGGAAATCGGATTGATTTGACCCTCTGTCCTACGGAGTATATTCAAGAGTGGGTGGATAGTGAAGCTGATTATACAGTTTTGCAAGATAAGAAAGGCTTGTTTGTTCCCTATTTCCCAAGTCCTCAACGTTACTGGACAAGTCTAGCTAGTCAGACAGATTTTGAAAAAGCCTGCAATGAATTTTGGTGGGTGTCAGCCTACGTAGTCAAAGGAATTTGTCGCCATCAAGTCATCTATGCGACGGACCATCTCTATGGTATTTGTCAGAAAGAGTTGTTAAAAGTCTTAGCTTGGCAGGTAGCAAGTGACAGGGGAAGAGTCGATATTGGCAAGAACTACAAGTATCTTTTCCAGTATTTACCTACAGAGAAAGAGAAGGAATTCTCTGCTCTCCTTAATTTTTCAAGTGTAGAGGAACTTACTCATTCATTGTTTGCTACGATGCAACTTTTCCACCAAGAAGCTCAGTCCCTAGCTAACAAGATGGGATTTGACTATGATACGGAAGTGGCTGAGAAGATGATTGAGTATGCTAAGGAGAGACTTCCTAATCGCTAAATAATTAAGCAACTTATTTTAAACTACAGAAAGGCTAGTTTTGTTACTTATAGTAACTGAACATATTTTCTATAAAAACCTACTCTACATTCTTTGAAAGGAGTTGAACACGCCCTAAATACTGTGTGAAAAAGATAAATTCTCTTGTGAGCATCGCTCGCTTTAAGAATTTCCTATTATCACTTTGCATTTTACGGGCTTAGTATCCTATGTCTAACATTCAAAACATGTCCCTGGAGGACATCATGGGAGAGCGCTTTGGTCGCTACTCCAAGTATATTATTCAAGACCGGGCTTTGCCAGATATTCGTGATGGATTGAAGCCGGTTCAGCGTCGTATTCTTTATTCTATGAATAAGGATGGCAATACCTTTGACAAGAGCTACCGCAAGTCGGCCAAGTCAGTCGGGAATATCATGGGGAATTTCCACCCACACGGGGATTCTTCTATCTATGATGCCATGGTTCGTATGTCTCAGGATTGGAAAAACCGTGAGATTTTGGTCGAAATGCACGGTAACAACGGTTCTATGGACGGAGATCCGCCTGCGGCTATGCGTTATACTGAGGCGCGCTTGTCTGAGATTGCTGGTTATCTTCTTCAAGATATCGAAAAGAAGACAGTTCCCTTTGCTTGGAACTTTGACGATACCGAGAAAGAACCGACGATTTTGCCAGCAGCATTTCCAAACCTCTTGGTCAATGGTTCGACTGGGATTTCGGCTGGTTATGCTACAGACATTCCTCCCCATAATTTGGCTGAAGTCATTGATGCGACGGTTTACATGATTGACCATCCAACAGCCAAGGTGGACAAACTCATGGAATTCTTACCTGGTCCAGACTTCCCTACAGGAGCTATCATCCAAGGGCGTGATGAAATCAAGAAAGCCTATGAAACTGGGAAAGGGCGCGTGGTTGTTCGTTCTAAGACGGAGATTGAAAAGCTAAAAGGCGGTAAGGAGCAAATCGTTATCACTGAGATTCCTTATGAAATCAATAAGGCTAATCTCGTCAAGAAAATCGATGATGTTCGTGTCAATAACAAGGTAGCTGGTATTGCTGAGGTTCGTGATGAGTCTGACCGTGACGGTCTTCGTATCGCTATTGAGCTCAAGAAAGATGCTAATACCGAGCTCGTACTCAACTATCTCTTCAAATACACCGACTTGCAAATCAATTACAACTTCAACATGGTAGCGATTGATAATTTCACGCCTCGTCAGGTCGGGATTGTTCCAATCTTGTCTAGCTACATCGCCCACCGTCGTGAAGTGATTTTGGCACGTTCCCGCTTTGATAAGGAAAAGGCTGAGAAACGTCTGCATATCGTTGAAGGTTTGATTCGCGTGATTTCGATTTTGGACGAAGTCATTGCCCTTATCCGTGCTTCTGAGAATAAGGCTGACGCCAAGGAAAACCTCAAGGTCAGCTATGAGTTTACAGAAGAGCAGGCTGAAGCTATCGTGACCTTACAACTTTACCGTTTGACCAATACAGACGTCGTTGTCTTGCAGGAAGAAGAAGCAGAATTGCGTGAAAAGATTGCCATGCTTGCGGCTATCATTGGTGATGAACGAACTATGTACAATCTCATGAAGAAAGAACTCCGTGAGGTCAAAAAGAAATTTGCGACACCACGTTTGAGTACTTTGGAAGATACTGCGAAAGCAATCGAGATTGATACAGCTAGTTTGATTGCCGAGGAAGATACCTATGTCAGCGTAACTAAGGCAGGCTATATCAAGCGTACCAGCCCACGTTCCTTTGCAGCTTCTACGCTAGAGGAAATCGGCAAACGTGATGATGATCGTCTGATCTTTGTGCAAACTGCCAAGACAACCCAGCACCTCTTGATGTTTACAACTCTTGGGAATGTCATTTATCGACCAATCCATGAATTGGCAGACATTCGCTGGAAGGACATCGGAGAGCACTTGAGCCAAACGATTACAAACTTTGAAACTAACGAAGAAATCCTTTATGCAGAAGTAGTGGATCAGTTTGATGATGCGACAACCTACTTTGTAGCAACTCGCCTTGGTCAAATCAAACGCGTAGAACGCAAAGAATTCTCTCCATGGCGGACCTACAAGTCTAAGTCTGTCAAGTATGCCAAACTCAAAGACGAGGCAGACCAGATAGTAGCAGTAGCTCCAATCAAACTAGATGATGTTCTCTTGATTAGTCAAAATGGTTATGCCCTTCGTTTCAATATCGAAGAGGTTCCGGTTGTTGGTGCCAAGGCTGCAGGTGTCAAGGCTATGAACCTGAAAGCAGATGATGCGCTTCAGGCAGCCTTCATCTGTAACACCTCCTCCTTCTACCTCTTGACCCAACGTGGAAGCTTGAAACGCGTTTCCATTGAGGAAATTCCAGCGACCAGCCGTGCCAAACGAGGCCTACAAGTCTTGCGTGAGTTGAAAAACAAACCGCATCGTGTCTTTTTAGCAGGAGCAGTTGCAGAACAAGGCTTCATCGGTGATCTCTTCAGTACAGAAGTAAAAGAAAACGACCAAACACTGCTTGTCCAATCTAACAAGGGAACAATCTATGAAAGTCGATTGCAAGATTTGAACCGGTCAGAACGCACTAGCAACGGAAGCTTCATCTCAGACACCATTTCCGATGAAGAAGTTTTCGATGCTTACCTCAAAGAAGTCTTTAAAGAGGACAAAACAAATTCGTAAAGAAGAATCAGCCCAGAGGGCTGATTTCTTTTTGTCGAGAAAATTTTCAGAAAATTACAAATAATACTTGAAATTTTACTAGAAAAGTGTAGAATAGAACACATAGTTTGATTAGTATAAAGGAGAAACACATGACAGTTGCAATTGATTGGGAAAACCTTGGATTTTCTTATATGAAATTACCTTATCGCTATATCGCTCACTACAAAAATGGTCAATGGGATCAAGGAGAATTGACAGAGGATGCGACCTTGCATATTTCAGAGTCTTCTCCAAGTCTTCACTATGGACAGCAAGCATTTGAGGGATTGAAAGCCTATCGTACGAAGGATGGTAGTATTCAACTTTTCCGTCCTGATGAAAATGCCAAGCGTCTGCAACGTACCTGCGACCGTCTCTTGATGCCCCAAGTACCAACAGAAATGTTCGTAGAAGCTTGTAAAGCAGTTGCCCGTGCAAATGAAGAATACGTACCACCATATGGAACAGGTGGAACCCTTTATCTTCGTCCTCTCTTGATTGGTGTCGGAGATATCATCGGGGTAAAACCAGCAGAAGAGTACATTTTCACTATCTTTGCTATGCCAGTTGGAAATTACTTTAAGGGTGGATTGGTTCCAACCAATTTCTTGATTCAGGATGAATACGACCGTGCCGCTCCACATGGTACGGGTGCGGCTAAGGTTGGAGGAAACTATGCTGCGAGTCTTTTGCCAGGGAAGTTGGCCAAATCACGCCATTTCTCAGATGTTATCTACCTAGACCCATCTACACATACAAAGATTGAGGAAGTCGGTTCAGCTAACTTCTTTGGAATCACGGCAGACAATGAATTTGTTACGCCATTGAGTCCATCCATCTTGCCATCTATTACCAAGTACTCTTTGCTTTACTTGGCAGAACACCGCTTGGGCTTAACACCGATTGAAGGTGATGTCCCAATCGATAATTTGGATCGTTTTGTAGAGGCAGGTGCTTGTGGTACAGCAGCGGTCATTTCTCCAATTGGGGGGATCCAACATGGCGATGATTTCCATGTTTTCTATAGTGAAACAGAAGTAGGTCCTGTTACACGTAAACTCTACGATGAATTGACGGGTATCCAATTTGGTGATGTAGAAGCACCAGAGGGATGGATTGTCAAAGTGGACTAAAAGACACGAAGTAAAGAAGAACTCCATAGCAGTTGTAATAGCTGAAATGGAGTTTTTTCTTGCTAGTTTGAGTATTTTCTTGTACAATAGAAAAAGTGAAAAGAGGTAAAGTATGAGTAAAAAAGATAAGAAAATTGAAATTCAATTAACAGATGCTAAAGTGACTGTTGGAAAAGACAGTTATGAAGGATACGTTTTGACAATCGGGAAAAAGGTCATTGGCGAAATTGCCGAATTAGATAACCAATTTGCCATCATAAAGAATGGAAATGTCGATAGTTTTTATAAAAAACTTGAAAAAGCTGTGGAAATTTTGATTGAAAACTATAATTTGACAAAATAATACTTGTTTTATTGAAAATTTCATGATATAATAGTCTTTGTTGAACATTGGAGAGATAGCGAAGAGGCTAAACGCGGCGGACTGTAAATCCGCTCCTTCGGGTTCGGGGGTTCGAATCCCTCTCTCTCCATTCATCATTGGGGTATAGCCAAGCGGTAAGGCAAGGGACTTTGACTCCCTCATACGTTGGTTCGAATCCAGCTACCCCAGTTCTTAGGTAATAAGTTCAAGATAAAAAGAAAAATATCTTAGGGTATTTTATTTTTATAATTGAAAGGCGTGAACGATGTGAACATGTCTTTGCGGGTGCTTAGGAAAAAAATTATAAGTATGTCAAGTTTGGAAAGACTTGATTGTTGGAGGATTTTTTAGATGAACGAATTTGAAGATTTGCTAAATAGCGTTAGCCAAGTTGAGCCTGGTGATGTTGTTAGTGCTGAAGTATTGACAGTTGATGCGACTCAAGCTAACGTTGCAATCTCTGGGACTGGTGTTGAAGGTGTCTTGACTCTTCGCGAATTGACAAACGATCGCGATGCAGATATCAATGACTTTGTGAAAGTAGGAGAAGTATTGGATGTTCTTGTACTTCGTCAAGTAGTTGGTAAAGATACTGATACAGTTACATACCTTGTATCTAAAAAACGCCTTGAAGCTCGCAAAGCATGGGACAAACTTGTAGGACGCGAAGAAGAAGTTGTTACTGTTAAAGGAACTCGTGCCGTTAAAGGTGGACTTTCAGTAGAATTTGAAGGTGTTCGTGGATTTATCCCAGCTTCAATGTTGGATACTCGTTTCGTACGTAACACTGAACGTTTCGTAGGTCAAGAATTTGATGCTAAAATCAAAGAAGTTGACCCTAAAGAAAACCGCTTCATCCTTTCACGTCGTGAAGTTGTTGAAGCAGCTACTGCAGCAGCTCGTGCTGAAGTATTCAGTAAATTAGCTGTTGGTGATGTCGTAACTGGTAAAGTTGCTCGTATTACTAGCTTCGGTGCTTTCATCGATCTCGGTGGTGTTGACGGATTGGTTCACTTGACTGAATTGTCACACGAACGTAACGTATCACCTAAATCAGTTGTAACTGTTGGTGAAGAAATCGAAGTTAAAGTCCTTGATCTTAATGAAGAAGAAGGACGCGTATCCCTTTCACTTAAAGCAACAACACCTGGACCATGGGATGGCGTTGAGCAAAAATTGGCTAAAGGTGATGTAGTAGAAGGAACAGTTAAACGTTTGACTGACTTCGGTGCATTTGTTGAAGTATTGCCAGGTATCGATGGACTTGTTCACGTATCACAAATTTCACACAAACGTATCGAAAATCCAAAAGAAGCTCTTACTGTTGGTCAAGAAGTTACCGTTAAGGTCCTTGATGTTAACGCTGACGCAGAACGCGTATCTCTTTCTATCAAAGCTCTTGAAGAACGTCCAGCTCAAGAAGAAGGACAAAAAGAAGAAAAACGTGCTGCTCGTCCACGTCGTCCAAAACGTCAAGAAAAACGTGATTTCGAACTTCCAGAAACACAAACAGGATTCTCAATGGCTGACTTGTTCGGTGATATCGAACTTTAATCAAATTGATAATCACAAAATCCTTTGTTTAAAACAAGGGATTTTTCTTTTGTCTCTTTCTCATTTTTGATATAATAGTTTTATGTTAGATTCAGAAAAACAATCACGTTATCAACTGTTGAATGAGGAACTCTCTTATTTACTAGAGGGTGAGAGCAATGTTCTTGCCAATCTTTCGAATGCTAGCGCCCTCCTAAAATCTCGCTTTCCAAATACTGTATTTGCAGGTTTTTATCTGTTTGATGGTAGTGAGTTGATTTTAGGTCCTTTTCAGGGTGGTGTTTCTTGTATTCGTATTCCGCTTGGGAAAGGCGTATGTGGAGAAGCTGCCGAGTTTCAAGAGACTGTTTTAGTAGGGGATGTGAGCACCTATCCAAACTACATTTCTTGCGATAGTAAGGCCAAGAGTGAAATCGTAGTTCCCATGCTCAAGAATGGTCAATTGCTGGGTGTCTTAGACTTGGACTCTTCTCTTATTGATGATTATAATGCCATTGACCGCGATTACTTGGAACAATTTGTTGCTATTTTGCTTGAGAAGACAGAATGGGACTTTACGATGTTTGAGGAGAAAGCCTAATGTATCAAGCACTTTATCGAAAATATAGAAGCCAAACTTTTTCACAATTGGTCGGACAAGAGGTAGTGGCTAAAACCTTAAAACAAGCAGTCAAGCAGGAAAAGATTAGTCATGCCTATCTTTTCTCAGGCCCTCGTGGAACTGGGAAAACAAGTGTAGCCAAGATTTTTGCCAAGGCCATGAACTGCCCAAATCAAGTGGATGGAGAACCATGTAATCACTGCTATATCTGTCAGGCAGTGACAGAAGGTAGCCTAGAAGATGTTATTGAAATGGATGCGGCTTCAAATAATGGAGTTGATGAAATCCGTGAAATTCGTGACAAATCTACCTATGCACCTAGCTTGGCACGTTACAAGGTCTATATCATAGACGAGGTTCATATGCTGTCTACGGGAGCCTTTAATGCGCTCTTGAAGACGCTTGAAGAGCCGACTCAGAATGTCGTCTTTATTTTGGCAACCACTGAATTGCACAAGATTCCAGCAACTATTTTATCCCGTGTTCAACGTTTTGAGTTCAAATCGATTAAAACTCAAGATATCAAGGAGCATATTTATCATATTCTAGAAAAAGAAAATATCAGTTCTGAACCGGAGGCTGTGGAAATCATTGCCAGACGAGCTGAAGGTGGAATGCGGGATGCCTTGTCTATTCTGGACCAAGCCTTGAGCTTGACACAGGGAAATGAGCTCACGACTGCTATCTCTGAGGAGATTACAGGCACCATTAGTCTATCAGCACTAGATGACTATGTAGCCGCCTTGTCTCAGCAGGATGTTTCAAAAGCGCTTGATTCTCTGAATCTTTTATTTGAAAATGGTAAGAGTATGACTCGTTTTGTGACGGATCTTTTACAGTATTTGCGTGATCTACTAGTTGTTCAGACAGGTGGCGAAAATACTCATCATAGTCTAGTTTTTATGGACAATCTAGCTCTTTCTCAGGAAAGTCTCTTTGAAATGATTCGAATAGCGACTGTGAGCTTGGCAGATATGAAAGCAAGCCTGCAACCTAAGATTTATGCTGAGATGATGACCATTCGTTTAGCTGAGATTAAGCCTGAACCAGTGCTTTCAGGAGCTGTCGAAAGTGAAATTTCTGCACTGAGACAGGAAGTAGTTCGTCTCAAGCAAGAACTTGCTAATGTTGGAACGGCTCCTAAACAAGTGGTGCCAGTCCCTAGCCGTCCAGCCATTTCCAAGACAGTCTATCGAGTAGACCGTAATAAAGTTCAGGCTATCCTACAAGAAGCTGTTGAAAATCCTGAATTGGCACGGCAAAACTTGATTCGCCTCCAGAATGCATGGGGAGAAGTAATCGAAAGCTTAGCTGGTCCTGATAAGGCTCTGCTTGTTGGTTCTCAGCCAGTTGCGGCAAACGAACACCATGCTATTTTAGCTTTTGAGTCTAATTTCAATGCTGGGCAAACCATGAAACGGGATAATCTTAACACCATGTTTGGCAACATCCTCAGTCAGGCAGCAGGTTTTTCACCTGAGATTTTAGCCATTTCCATGGAGGAATGGAAAGAGGTTCGAGCAGCATTTTCAGCTAAAAACAAGTCTTCTCAAACCAATCAAGAGGTGGAAGAAGAGAGTTTGATTCCAGAAGGATTTGAATTTTTGGCTGATAAAGTGAAGGTAGAGGAAGACTAAAGAAAGATTTCATGATACAATAAGTTTATGAATAGACAACAATTTATTATGATAGCGTTATTTACGGCTGCTGAGACTTATTTTTTCAATGAAGCCTGGATGACCGGGCGTTATTTCATGGCAGCCTTTTGGGCCATTCTACTCTTTCGAAATTTTAGGTTAAGTTACGTGATGGGAAAAATTGTAGACACCATTGATCAGCACCTAAATCGTAAGGACTAGCTCCAAGCTTCTAGACAAAATCAAAGCCTTTTAGGCTTTTTTTTGTTATACTAGTAGAGTATATTTATGGACCTTTTCTTGTATTTTTAGAGAAATGTAAGTGATTTCGCTAAGGATAAGGGAAGTAGGCCTGAAAAAGAAAGGAATTATCATGTCAGTATTAGAGATCAAAGATCTTCACGTTGAGATTGAAGGAAAAGAAATTTTGAAAGGAGTCAATCTGACTCTGAAAACAGGAGAAATCGCCGCTATCATGGGACCAAATGGTACTGGTAAATCGACTCTTTCTGCCGCTATCATGGGAAATCCAAACTATGAAGTTACCAAAGGGGAGGTCTTGTTTGATGGCGTAAATATCCTTGAGTTGGAAGTGGACGAACGCGCGCGTATGGGACTTTTCCTTGCTATGCAATACCCATCTGAAATTCCTGGAATTACCAACGCTGAGTTTCTTCGTGCAGCCATGAATGCTGGTAAAGAAGACGATGAAAAGATCTCCATTCGTGAGTTCATCACTAAACTAGACGAGAAAATGGAATTGCTCAACATGAAAGAAGAAATGGCAGAGCGCTACCTCAACGAAGGTTTCTCTGGTGGAGAGAAAAAACGTAATGAAATTCTACAACTCTTGATGTTGGAACCAACTTTTGCCCTTTTGGATGAGATTGACTCAGGTCTTGATATTGACGCCCTTAAAGTTGTATCGAAAGGTGTCAATGCCATGCGTGGTGAAGGCTTTGGTGCTATGATTATCACTCACTACCAACGTCTTTTGAACTACATCACACCAGACGTGGTACACGTGATGATGGAAGGTCGTGTTGTCCTTTCTGGTGGTCCAGAATTGGCTGCGCGTCTAGAACGTGAAGGATACGCAAAACTAGCTGAAGAACTTGGCTACGACTACAAGGAAGAATTGTAATTCCCTCGTATCTTTTAGGAGAAGTAAATGACTAAAGAAACTATTAAACTTTTTTCAGAAATGCACGCTGAACCAAGCTGGTTGGCTGACCTCCGTCAAAAAGCTTTTGATAAGATTGAGAGTTTAGAATTACCAGTTATTGAGCGTGTCAAATTTCACCGTTGGAATCTGGGGGATGGAACCATCACAGAAAGTGAGCCTTCAGCAAATGTTCCTGACTTCACGGCTCTAGATAATCACTTGAAGTTGGTGCAAGTAGGAACGCAGACTGTTTTTGAACAAACTCCAGTTGAATTGGCTGAACAAGGAGTAGTCTTTACAGACTTTCACTCAGCTTTAGAAGAAATTCCAGAACTTATCGAGGAATTCTTCATGTCATCAGTTAAGTATGACGATGACAAGTTGGCAGCCTACCATACAGCTTACTTTAACAGTGGTGCTGTTCTCTATATTCCAGATAATGTTGAGATTACAGAACCAATTGAAGGTATTTTCTACCAAGATAGCGATAGCGATGTCCCATTTAACAAGCATATCCTTATCATTGCTGGTAAAAACTCTAAAATAAGCTATCTTGAACGTCTAGAGTCAAGAGGTGGAGGTAGTGCCAAAGTAACTGCCAATATCACAGTTGAAGTGATTGCTCGTTCTGGTGCGCAAGTGAAATTTGCTGCTATTGATCGTCTGGGTGAAAATGTCACGGCCTATATTAGCCGTCGTGGTAAACTAGGCAACGATGCCAGCATTGACTGGGCCATTGGTGTCATGAACGAAGGAAATGTTGTTGCGGACTTTGATAGCGACTTGATTGGGAATGGTAGCCATGCTGACCTTAAAGCCGTAGCTCTTTCAAGTGGCCGTCAAGTACAAGGTATTGATACGCGAGTGACTAACTATGGTTGCAACTCTATCGGTAATATCCTTCAACATGGAGTTATCCTTGAAAAAGCAACCTTGACTTTCAATGGTATTGGCCACATCATCAAGGGTGCTAAGGGAGCGGATGCGCAACAAGAGAGTCGTGTTCTCATGCTTTCAGATCAGGCTCGTTCAGATGCCAACCCAATTCTTTTGATTGATGAAAATGACGTAACTGCAGGTCACGCGGCTTCTATCGGTCAGGTGGATCCAGAAGATATGTACTACCTCATGAGCCGTGGCTTGGACAAAGCAACTGCAGAGCGCTTGGTTGTTCGTGGTTTCCTTGGATCTGTTATCGTTGAGATTCCAGTCAAAGAAGTTCGTGATGAAATGATTGCAACGATCGAAGAAAAATTGTCAAAACGCTAAGGGGAAGCCTATGTTAGATGTAGAAGCGATTCGTAAGGATTTTCCAATTTTAGACCAGATCGTCAACGATGAACCATTGGTCTATTTGGACAATGCTGCGACGACACAAAAGCCACTAGCAGTAATGGAAGCCATTAACCACTACTATGAGCAGGATAATGCCAATGTTCACCGAGGGGTTCACACCTTGGCTGAGCGTGCGACAGTATCTTATGAAGCTGCCCGTGAAACTATTGCTAAGTTTATCAATGCAGGCTCTACAAAGGAAGTTCTCTTTACTAGAGGTACGACAACTAGTCTCAACTGGGTAGCGCATTATGCTGAAGAAATCTTGACTGAGGGAGACCAGGTTTTGATTTCTGTCATGGAACACCATTCCAATATCATTCCTTGGCAGGAGGCCTGTCGCAAGACTGGAGCTGAGCTTGTCTATGTCTATCTCAAGGATGGAGCTCTAGATATGGATGATTTGCGTTCTAAATTGACCGACAAGGTCAAGTTTGTTTCGCTAGCCCATGCCTCAAACGTTCTTGGTGTGGTCAATCCTATCAAAGAAATCACTCAAATGGCTCACCAAGTTGGAGCCATTATGGTGGTGGATGGCGCCCAATCTACGCCTCATATGAAGATCGATGTTCAGGACTTGGATGTGGACTTCTTTGCCTTTTCAGGTCACAAGATGGCTGGTCCAACTGGTATTGGTGTCCTTTACGGTAAAGAGAAATATCTGGAACAAATGTCACCTGTCGAGTTCGGTGGAGAGATGATTGACTTTGTCTATGAGCAAACTGCTAGTTGGAAGGAATTGCCTTGGAAATTCGAGGCTGGAACTCCTAACATGGCAGGTGCAATTGGACTTGCTGCTGCAGTGGATTATCTGGAAAACATTGGTATGGATGTGATTGAAGCCCATGAACAGGAACTGATCGCATACGTCTATCCAAAACTGCAGGCGATTGAAGGACTGACTATTTATGGTTCTCAGGACTTGGCTCAACGTTCAGGTGTCATTGCCTTTAACCTAGGCGCTCTCCATCCTCACGACCTTGCGACTGCTTTGGATTATGAAGGAGTGGCTGTTCGTGCGGGTCACCATTGTGCCCAACCCTTGCTCCAGTATTTGGATGTTCCGGCAACAGCTCGTGCAAGTTTTTATATCTACAATACCAAGGCTGACTGCGATAAATTAGTGGATGCCTTACAAAAGACAAAGGAGTTTTTCAATGGCACTTTCTAAACTAGATAGCCTCTATATGGCAGTGGTAGCGGACCATTCGAAAAATCCCCATCACCAAGGAAAGTTAGAAGACGCTGAACAAATCAGTCTCAATAATCCGACTTGTGGAGATGTTATCAATCTCTCTGCCAAGTTTGACGCAGAGGACCGTTTGAAAGATATTGCTTTTCTAAACTCGGGTTGTACCATCTCAACTGCCTCTGCTAGCATGATGACAGATGCCGTTTTAGGAAAAACCAAACAAGAAATTTTAGAACTTGCGACAATTTTTTCTGAAATGGTTCAAGGGCAAAAAGATGAGCGTCAAGACCAACTTGGAGACGCGGCTTTCTTATCAGGTGTTGCCAAATTCCCTCAAAGAATAAAGTGTGCAACCCTAGCTTGGAACGCCCTTAAGAAAACAATTGAAAATCAAAATAACAGATAAGACAAGTTTCTTTTGTCTTACGAATCAGTAGAAATGAAGAATGAAAGAAAGGATATTATGGCTGAAGAAAGAGTAGAACCAAAACCAATTGACCTTGGTGAATATAAATTTGGTTTCCATGACGATGTAGAGCCTGTCCTATCGACAGGAAAAGGATTGAACGAAGAAGTCATTCGCGAATTATCAGCTGCTAAGGGAGAACCTGAGTGGATGTTAGAATTCCGTTTGAAGTCTTATGAAACCTTCAAGAAAATGCCCATGCAAACTTGGGGAGCGGACTTGTCAGATATTGACTTTGATGACTTGATCTATTACCAAAAACCATCTGATAAACCTGCCCGTTCTTGGGATGATGTACCTGAAAAGATCAAAGAAACCTTTGAACGTATCGGTATTCCAGAAGCTGAACGTGCTTATCTAGCAGGAGCCTCTGCTCAGTACGAGTCTGAAGTGGTTTACCACAACATGAAGGAAGAGTTCCAGAAATTGGGGATTATCTTTACAGATACGGATTCTGCTCTCAAGGAATACCCAGACTTGTTTAAACAATACTTTGCGAAGTTGGTACCACCGACTGATAACAAGTTGGCAGCCCTCAACTCAGCAGTATGGTCGGGTGGAACCTTTATCTACGTGCCAAAAGGTGTCAAGGTAGATATTCCACTTCAAACCTACTTCCGTATCAACAACGAAAATACAGGTCAGTTCGAACGTACCTTGATTATCGTTGATGAGGGAGCAAGCGTCCACTACGTAGAAGGATGTACAGCACCAACTTATTCTAGCAACAGCTTGCACGCTGCCATTGTAGAAATTTTCGCTTTAGACGGAGCTTATATGCGTTATACAACCATCCAAAACTGGTCTGATAATGTCTATAACTTGGTAACAAAACGTGCCAAAGCCTTGAAAGATGCGACTGTTGAGTGGATCGATGGTAACTTGGGTGCCAAAACAACCATGAAATATCCATCTGTTTACTTGGATGGAGAAGGGGCGCGTGGTACGATGCTTTCGATTGCCTTTGCCAATGCTGGGCAGCACCAAGATACGGGTGCCAAGATGATCCACAATGCTCCACATACAAGCTCATCTATTGTTTCAAAATCCATCGCTAAAGGTGGAGGAAAGGTGGACTACCGTGGACAAGTAACCTTTAACAAGAACTCTAAGAAATCTGTTTCTCACATCGAGTGTGATACCATTATCATGGATGACTTATCAGCGTCAGATACCATTCCATTTAATGAAATCCACAACTCGCAAGTTGCATTGGAGCACGAAGCCAAGGTATCTAAGATTTCAGAGGAACAACTCTATTACCTCATGAGCCGTGGATTGTCAGAATCTGAGGCGACCGAGATGATTGTCATGGGATTTGTAGAGCCCTTCACAAAAGAACTTCCAATGGAATACGCGGTTGAGCTGAACCGCTTGATTAGCTATGAAATGGAAGGTTCAGTCGGATAAGAATATGCAAAATCTGAACAGGAATCCTTTCTGTTCAGAATTTTTTTCAAAAAAGAACCTAATAAATATTCACAAAAATGCTTTTATATGGTAAAATAAAACAATTACATTTAGTGGAGATGAAGTATGAATATTTTTAGAACCAAGGATGTTAGTCTGAGACAGACAGAGATGCGTCGCCATTTGAAATTGTGGGATTTGATTCTATTGGGAATCGGTGCCATGGTAGGGACGGGGATTTTCACCATTACAGGAACAGCGGCGGCTACTCTAGCTGGTCCCTCACTAGTGATTTCCATTGTGATTTCTGCCTTATGTGTTTCTTTATCAGCTCTCTTTTTTGCAGAATTTGCCTCTCGTGTACCTGCAACTGGAGGTGCTTATAGTTATCTCTATGCGATTTTAGGAGAATTGCCAGCCTGGATTGCTGGCTGGTTGACCATCATGGAATTCATGACAGCTGTTTCAGGTGTGGCGTCTGGCTGGGCAGCTTACTTTAAGGGCTTACTCAGTGATTATGGTATCTCCATGCCCCAAGCCTTAAATGACACCTTCAACCCAGAACAAGGAACCTATATCGACCTTCTACCTATTTTGGTGCTGACCTTGGTAACAGGATTGGTTTTATTAAATTCCAAGGCAGCCTTACGCTTTAATTCGCTTCTAGTAATCTTGAAATTCTCTGCTCTAGCCTTATTTATCCTAGTTGGTATTTGGTACATCAAACCTGAAAATTGGTCGAATTTTGCTCCTTTTGGCTTTGGCCAGATTTATGGAGGAAGCACTGGGATTATGGCAGGTGCATCTTTGATGTTTTTTGGGTTTCTCGGATTTGAGTCTATTTCCATGGCAGTTGATGAAATCCAAAGCCCGCAAAAAAATATTCCTCGTGGAATTGTCCTTTCTCTGACAATCGTCACCATTCTCTATGCCTTGGTAACTTTAGTATTGACAGGGATTGTTCACTACAGTAAGCTCAATGTGGACGATGCAGTAGCATTTTCATTACGGAGTATTGGTATCGGTTGGGCAGCAAATTATGTTTCGCTTGTAGCCATTCTAACCCTAATAACCGTATGTATCTCTATGACTTATGCTTTGTCTCGGATGATTTATAGCTTAGCACGTGATGGACTTTTACCTCAAAGTTTCAAACAACTAAGCAAGACCAGTCGCGTTCCTAAAAATGCGACCCTCTTAACAGGAGTTGTTTCAGCCCTTGCTGCCGGAGTGTTTCCTCTAGCCAGTATTGCAGCCTTCCTAAATATCTGTACGCTAGCTTATCTCATTTTACTAGCCTACGGAATAATAAAACTCAGAAAAGATAAGGGTATGCCCCAAAAAGGAGAGTTTAAAACTCCTTTGGTTCCACTTTTGCCAATCCTTTCCATCCTTATCTGTGTTTCCTTTATGCTTCAATATAGTCTAGATACCTGGATTGCCTTTGGCATTGCTCTTGTAGTTGGTCTAGTCATCTACTTTACTTATGGTTATCATCATTCAACCCTCACAGAAGAAAAATAAAAGCTGGGAATTCCCAGCTTTTTTAATCTTTCACATAAGTAAATCCTTCACCCAGAATTTCATGAGCCTCAGTGATGGTTATAAAGGCTTGAGGGTCGATTTTGTGAATCATATCTTTCATTTTTACGATTTCGTTTCGACCGACGATACAGTAGATAATTTTTAAATCCTTTTTGCTGTAGTATCCTTGACCAGATATAAAGGTAACGCCACGGCCAAGCTCCTCATTAATCTTATCAGCCAGTTGGTCAGGATATTGAGTAATGATGATAAATCCTTTGCCAGCGTAACCCCCTTCGCCAATAAGGTCAATAACGCGAGCGATGATAAAGTCAAACAAGAGGGTATAGGTAACGAGACGAAGATCCTGGAAGATAATCAAAATCAACATTAGGATAAAAAAGTCAATCCCAAAGAGCAATTTCCCAATCGAAATATTGGTGTATTTGTTAAGGATACGGGCAACGATATCAGAACCACCAGTGGTTCCACCAGCATTAAAGATAATTCCTAAACCAACCCCCAGTAAGACTCCTGAGACCAAAGCGACAATGATGAGATCCCCTTGCAAGTCGATGTGCAAAGGAATACGCTCAAAAATTGCTAGCCAAACGGAAAGTGAAATAGATCCTAAAAGACTGGAGTAGAGGGTCTTAGGCCCAAATATTTTCCAAGCTAGGATAAATAAAGGGATATTAATCAAGAGATTCATCAATGAGACAGGGATTTTAAAAAGATAGTAGGTAATCAAGGTGATACCTGTCGCCCCTCCCTCAAATAGATGATAAGGAACAACAAAGTAGGTGAGACCAAAGGCATAGATAGCTGCTCCAAATATAATCGTAATAATCGGTTGAACTTTTCGAATCATAGCTGTTCCTCGCTTTTCTATAGATAGATTATACCAAAAATTCAGTTTTTTTAATTGGATTACTTATGATTTTTTATCATTTTTTTGATATAATAAGAGTGAAAAATCCCAATCCTATTGAGAAGAATAGAAAGATTGAACTTATGACACAAGTAAAAATTGTAACGGACTCTTCTGTTACTATCGAGCCAGAAGTAGTTAAAGAATTAAATATCACTATTGTCCCCTTATCAGTTATGATTGATGGCGTACTCTACTCAGATGCTGATCTAAAAGAGGGGGAATTCCTTCATCTCATGCAACAAAGCAAGAATCTCCCTAAAACGAGCCAACCTCCAGTAGGAGTGTTTGCTGAAGTCTTTGAAGAGCTAGGAAAAGATGGCAGTCAGGTTGTTGCTATTCATATGTCTCATGCCTTGTCTGGAACAGTTGAAGCTGCTCGCCAAGGTGCAAGTCTCTCAAGTTCTGATGTGACTGTTATTGATAGTTCCTTTACAGATCAGGCTATGAAGTTTCAAGTTGTTGAAGCTGCAAAACTTGCTAAAGAGGGTAAAGATTTAGAAACTATTCTAGCACATATAGAAGAAGTGAAGAATCACACAGAGCTTTATATCGGTGTTTCGACGCTAGAAAACTTAGTTAAGGGTGGGCGTATTGGACGTGTGACGGGACTATTAAGCTCACTATTAAATATTCGTGTAGTGATGCAGATGAAAAACCACGAACTCCAACCAATCGTCAAAGGACGTGGTGCGAAAACTTTCAAAAAATGGCTTGAAGAGTTAACGGTGGTTCTTACTCATAAATCAGTTGCAGAAATTGGAATTTCCTATGCTGGAACGAATGAATGGGCAAATGAGATGAAGAGTTTATTGCAAGCCTATGTTGAGAAACCAATCTCTGTACTGGAAACTGGCTCTATTATTCAAACTCATACTGGAGAGAATGCTTGGGCAATTCTAATCCGCTATAATTCCTAAAAAAATAGAGAAAAATGTTTGAAATGGTGTTTTTGACTTGACCTATGGGCAATTTTAGGATATGATTATATTTGTTAATCAGAAATTATTTGGAGGATTTGTTAACATGGCAAACAAACAAGATTTGATCGCTAAAGTGGCAGAAGCTACAGACTTGACTAAGAAAGATTCAGCAGCAGCAGTTGATGCTGTATTTGCAGCAGTAACTGAATACCTTGCAGCTGGTGAAAAAGTTCAATTGATTGGTTTTGGTAACTTTGAAGTTCGTGAACGCGCTGCACGTAAAGGTCGCAACCCACAAACTGGTAAAGAAATCGAAATCGCAGCTTCTAAAGTTCCAGCATTCAAAGCTGGTAAAGCTCTTAAAGACGCTGTTAAATAATGAATTTAGAAAAAGCCTGTCATATCAAGTATTTGAGCTTGTGTGACAGGCTATTTTGTTTGCTTTGGGGCATTTTTGGGGCAAAGACTAATACTTTTCCATGACATCTGCCACGGTTGATTTCATTTCTTTAGTTATATATGTATAAATTTAGGTATTTTTCAACTGAGTCTTTGATATGATATATAACTTCTGAGATAAGTAGTCTTTTGAAAAATAGGGCTTAAGCCTTTACAGTAAAAGAAAAAAGGTTCCCATGTTTGGGAACCTTCTTTTCATTAGTTTTTAGAAGCTGCTTGGAATTCAGGGTTTTTCCATGCTTCATCAATGATAGCTTGCAATTCTTTAGCAGATGCTTGCATTTTTTGAGTTTCAGCGTCGTTCAATGGAATGTTTACTGGACGAACGATACCATGTGCACCAACAACAGCTGGTTGACCGATAAAGACGTTTTTAACACCGTATTGACCTTCTTGGAAGACTGAAAGTGGAAGTACTGCATTTTCGTCATCAAGGATTGCTTTTGTGATACGAGCAAGTGCTACTGCGATACCGTAGTAGGTAGCTCCTTTTTTGTTAATGATTGTGTAAGCAGCGTCACGAACACCTTCGAACAATTCAATCAACTCAGCTTCTTGAACGTTTTGAGTATCTTTAAGGAATTCTTCAAGGTTTACACCAGCGATGTTGGCATGTGACCAAACCGCAAATTCAGAATCTCCGTGTTCACCCATGATGTAGGCGTGAACGGAACGAGCATCAACGTCCAATTTTTCAGCAAGTGCTTGACGGAAACGTGCTGAGTCAAGTGAAGTACCTGAACCGATAACACGTTCTTTAGGGAATCCAGAGAATTTCCAAGTTGAGTAAGTCAAAACATCAACTGGGTTAGCCGCAACAAGGAAGATACCATCGAAACCTGATTCAACAACTTGTGTTACGATTGATTTGTTGATAGCCAAGTTTTTACCTACAAGGTCAAGACGAGTTTCGCCTGGTTTTTGAGGAGCACCTGCAGTGATAACAACAAGGTCAGCGTCTGCACAGTCAGAGTATTGAGCAGCGTAGATTTTTTTAGGTGAAGTGAAGGCAAGGGCGTGGCTAAGGTCAAGCGCATCACCAACAGCTTTTTCGTGTAATTGTGGAATTTCGATAATTCCAAGCTCTTGTGCAATTCCTTGGTTAACAAGTGCGAAAGCGTAAGATGAACCTACGGCACCGTCACCAACAAGGATCACTTTTTTGTGTTGTTTAGTTGAAGTCATTATCTAAACATCTCCTTCATTTTTTTTTAGGGGAATCCCCAGACACTTTCATTCTATCACTTTTAAAAAGCTTTGTCACGAATATTCTATTCGGTTATCGATGTAAACGTTTTAGTGGTTTTCAAAGACTGAAATGAAGGACAAATTATGGTATAATATATCTAATTACTAATAGTGAAATGAGGCATTTATGAATGCAGGATAGAAATTTAGTGAATGTCAATCTGACAAAGGAGATGAAGACCAGCTTTATCGACTACGCCATGAGCGTTATCGTCGCGCGGGCTCTTCCTGATGTTCGAGATGGCTTAAAACCTGTTCACCGTCGTATTCTATACGGAATGAATGAACTAGGTGTTACACCAGACAAACCTCATAAAAAGTCAGCCCGTATTACAGGGGATGTTATGGGTAAATACCACCCACACGGAGATTCCTCTATTTACGAAGCCATGGTTCGTATGGCTCAGTGGTGGAGCTACCGTTACATGCTTGTTGATGGGCATGGAAACTTTGGTTCTATGGATGGGGACGGTGCTGCCGCGCAGCGGTACACTGAGGCACGTATGAGCAAGATTGCTCTTGAAATGCTTCGTGATATCAATAAAAACACTGTTGATTTCGTAGATAACTACGATGCTAACGAACGTGAACCCTTGGTTTTGCCTGCTCGTTTTCCAAACCTTTTGGTCAATGGAGCAACGGGTATCGCTGTTGGGATGGCAACCAATATTCCACCTCACAACTTGGGTGAAACCATTGATGCAGTGAAGTTGGTTATGGATAATCCTGAAGTGACGACTAAGGACTTGATGGAAGTCTTGCCTGGTCCAGATTTTCCAACCGGTGCTCTTGTCATGGGAAAATCAGGTATCCATAAGGCTTATGAGACTGGTAAAGGTTCAATCGTTCTTCGTTCTCGTACAGAGATTGAAACCACTAAGACGGGTCGGGAGCGCATCGTTGTAACGGAATTCCCTTATATGGTTAATAAAACCAAGGTACATGAGCATATTGTTCGCTTGGTTCAGGAAAAACGAATTGAGGGCATTACAGCCGTACGTGATGAGTCCAACCGTGAAGGCGTTCGCTTTGTAATCGAGGTTAAACGCGACGCGTCTGCCAACGTTATCCTTAACAACCTCTTCAAGATGACCCAGATGCAAACCAACTTTGGTTTCAACATGTTGGCGATTGAAAATGGTGTGCCAAAAATCTTGTCCCTTCGTCAAATTTTGGATGCTTATATCGAGCACCAAAAAGAAGTGGTTGTTCGCCGTACTCGTTTTGACAAGGAAAAGGCGGAGGCGCGTGCGCACATCTTAGAAGGTCTTTTAATTGCACTTGACCATATCGACGAAGTGATTCGTATCATTCGTGCCAGTGAAACAGATGCGGAAGCGCAAGCTGAGTTGATGAGCAAGTTCAAGCTTTCTGAACGTCAAAGTCAAGCTATCCTTGATATGCGTCTTCGTCGTTTGACAGGATTGGAACGTGATAAGATTCAGTCTGAATATGATGAATTGATTGCCTTGATTGCAGATTTGGCTGATATTCTTGCCAAACCTGAGCGCGTGGCTCAAATCATCAAAGAGGAATTGGACGAAGTCAAACGCAAGTTTGGTGACAAGCGTCGTACGGAGTTGATGATCGGAGAAGTCTTAACTCTTGAAGATGAAGATTTGATTGAAGAAACGGATGTCTTGATTACCCTATCTAACAAGGGCTATATCAAACGTTTGGACCAAGGTGAGTTTACTGCTCAAAAACGTGGTGGCCGTGGAGTTCAAGGTACGGGAGTTAAGGATGATGACTTTGTGCGTGAGTTGGTTTCAGCCAGCACCCATGATCATCTGCTCTTCTTTACCAATAAGGGACGCGTATATCGACTAAAAGGTTATGAAATTCCTGAATACGGTCGTACTGCTAAGGGCTTGCCAGTTGTCAATCTATTGAAGTTGGACGAAGGTGAGAGCATTCAGACCATCATCAACGTTGAGTCTGAACGTAGTGATGACGCCTATCTCTTCTTTACAACTCGTCACGGTATTGTGAAGAGAACCAGTGTTAAAGAGTTCGCTAATATTCGTCAAAATGGACTGAAAGCCTTGAATCTCAAGGATGAAGACGAATTGATTAATGTCTTGCTGACAGAAGAAGATACGGATATTATCATCGGTACCAAGTTTGGTTATGCCGTTCGCTTTAATCAATCAGCTGTTCGTGGCATGAGTCGTATCGCGACTGGTGTCCGAGGAGTCAATCTTCGTGAAGGAGATACAGTAATTGGTGCTAGCGTGATTACAAACCAAGATGAGGTTCTTATCATCACTGAAAAAGGATATGGTAAACGTACACTTGCTACTGAATATCCTACTAAGGGCCGTGGTGGTAAAGGGATGAAGACTGCCAATGTTGCTGAGAAGAATGGTCCTCTGGCAGGTCTCCTCACTGTTAAGGGGGATGAAGACCTGATGATTATCACAGATACAGGTGTCATGATCCGTACAAACGTTGCCAATATTTCACAAACGGGACGCTCAACTATGGGAGTTAAGGTGATGCGTCTAGATCAGGATGCTAAGATTGTGACCTTTACAACGGTTGCTGCAGCAGAAAAAGAAGAAGTTGGGACTGAAATTGAAACAGAAGGTGAAGCATAATGTCTCATAGAAGAACGAAAAATAAAAAGAGTAAGAAAAATAAGCGCAGAAATCTATTTATCAATATTCTAGCCGGTTTCTTGATTCTTCTTTCCTTAGCTTTGATTTTTAATTCTAAGATTCGTGACCTCTTTTTGGTCTGGAATACCAATAAATACCAAGTCAATCAAGTCACTAAGGAAAATATAGATGAAAATCTAAAAACAGAAGGAAATTTTGATTTTGACTCTGTTAAGTCTATTTCATCTGAAGCTGTATTGGCTTCACAATGGGATGCTCAGAAACTTCCCGTTATTGGAGGTATTGCTATTCCCGAAGTGGAGATAAACTTACCGATTTTTAAAGGTTTGGATAATGTAAACTTGTTCTACGGAGCAGGGACCATGAAACCAGACCAAAAAATGGGAGAAGGCAACTATTCTCTAGCCAGTCACCATATCTTTACTGCTGAAAATGCCAGTCAAATGCTCTTCTCGCCTTTGGTCAATGCCAAAGCAGGTATGAAAATTTACCTGACCGATAAGGATAAAGTTTATACTTATGAGATTACAGAAGTTAAACGTGTTACACCTGACCGTGTAGATGAAATCGAAGATCGTGATGGTATCAAAGAAATCACATTGGTGACCTGTGTGGACTATAATGCGACAGAGCGGATTATTGTTAAAGGTGATTTTAAAGAAGTTAAAGCTTATTCTGAAACATCTGATGATATCCTAAGCGCCTTTAATAAGCCATATAAACAACGTTATTAACCTCAAAAACCAGTGAATTGTATTTTTCACTGGTTTTTGTCAAATAGAAGCGTCAGTCAAAGGAGAATGATGCATGTTCGAATATTTTTTGTTTGGAATGAAAACGATGTGGGAAAGTCCTGTCTTTAGTTTTGCCTTTTACTTATTAGCCTCTATTCTTTTACTAATCTTTTGGCGACGTTTTATAATTGTCCGTCGTAGTGGTGGTGATTTTTTTGCCCCGTTTCACATTGCCAATGGGAGATTTTATATTCACAATGCTTTTGTATTTGTGAAGAGAATCATTCCGCTGAATAACATCAGAGGGATTGAAGTCAAATATATTCGAAGTGTCAAATTGAATGGGGCAAGTTATCATTTGTTTATCGAAAGAAAAGATGGAAAAGCTGTCAGTTTTTTCTTCAGACAATCAAAACAGAATGATCTCCTTGTGAAGAATCTAAAGAATGAAACTAAAAACTATCATATTAGAATTGTAATAGATGGATAAGTGTTTAGTTTAAGAAAGGAATGATCATGGATAAGCTACAAGAAGTCAGAGAAAATGAACAGTTAAGGACCTTACTGATGACTGAATGTGATATTTATTTTTATGACAAGATAAGTGAAGTCCAGTTTTCAGGGAACAATGAGGAGTACTCTCTTGCTTGTAAGGCATTTGCTCAAGACGGTAGTGGGGGAGAATATGTTTTTCTCGAAGATAACAGCATAGGCTTTATCGGAAGTGAGGGCCAAGTGGGGAGAGTAGCAGAAAGTCTGGATGACTTACTGACATTCCTACTTCACGCAGGTTGTATTTCGGATTTTAGCTGTCGGTATCTTTATCAGAACACAGACTTATTGAAAGCATTTTGTAGGGGCTATGTGTCTAAAATACGAGAAAGCTATCAGGCTAAGCAGGAAAATTGGGATCTGGTACGAGGAAATATGGCTCAAAAACTATCACTTGATTTCAATCCCCAAAAACTAGAAGAAGTAGCCATGGCATTTTATCAAGCGGCGACAAGAAAGCCTGTCTTTTCCTGTAAGTATATAGACGGTGAAGAAGAATATACCTGTGATTCAGTCTTGTCGGACATTGTGGGCTTGTGGACGACAGAACTTGTAGGCATGAGTAGAGAAGAAATTGAAAACTATAAAATTTGATAATGTATGATGCTTGCAAGATGATCATTCAACTTTAATGGTATCTTTTCAATGTGAAAGGAAACTGGTCAGTAGGTTGAAAGGTTTATCGTAAGTAACCGAAGGATGCCTGGCATAAGAGAGGATAGATAATGAGTCAGTTAAGAGAAAAGTCTTTCGTTACGCTCAAAGAAGACATAACAAGTAGTTTTCCATTTGACAAGGATCTTCCTATGATATTCTTGGGAGAAATTGCCAATATGGCTGGACACGGAATCTTCATAGGGAAATCTGGGGAAGTGTTATTTTGGATAACATATTTCACATTTTAGAGAACTAAGTGAAGATGAGATATAGGACTTTCGCAGTAGGACAAATAGATGAGGAGTTGAGAATGAATAATCAGATTGACTTGGTACTTCCAAACCTATACGCAGAATTCTTGAGTAAAATCGACAAAGCAGGAGAGTTGATAATAGAGAATACAGGTATCACCTTATATTCGAGGTTAGATTTGCTAGAAAGAAACTTCACCTACCAAATAGAAGAGTGGGAACCAGCTTTTTCCTGATTGGGCAAGATGGGGATGTCGCTTTTTTTATAAAGAAAGATTCTGACGACACTATTTATATGAATGATTTGGGGACATTAGGTTCACTAGAAATGAAACCCATATCTTTGAATATTTTCGAGTTTGTGAAACAAGCGAGTGAACATTATGATTAATGTTACTAAATTTTTAGTAAATGATAGTGATTTGGAGAGTGAACAATGAATTTTGATGAGAGTTTACAGCAATACACTTATGAGCATGAGGGAGTGATCTTTGTTTGGGACAAAGAGCCTGATTGTGACTTTATAGATAAAGTTGAACTGTTATCAAAAAATTATCAGGAAAATCTCAATAGAATTATCAACTTTATGCTAGCTGATCTTAAGGAAATGTATGGAGAAGTCAGCGAGGAAGATGTGAAGAACAAGCTGGGGAAACCCATCATTGACTACAATCAAGGAACAGTTAGTTATTGTGAGCAAACCTTCGATGACTGGCACTTATTTGAGTTTGAATTTTTGGATGATCAATTTGAAACATTGAAATGTTTTTCTGTTAATGGGTAAAGGAGAGATTTATGGAATTCCTCCAATGCCTTGATTTTCTTTGTAGAAAACGTATACAAGAAAGGCTTTTCAAAATGCGTGCTTTATGTTATAATATTCACAAATAAAAGTTTAGGAGTTTTTTTATGGTCTCTTCAGAATTTATCTCAAAGATTGAATTTGCTTGCAAGAAGAAAGAAAGTCTTTATAGCCAAAGTAAGTTTAAGTATGCGATTTGTTCCATGTTTGCAGGTGCCTTTTTAACATTTAGTACGGCTGCAGGTGCGGTTGGGGCTGACTTGATTAATAAGATCGCTCCAGGTAGTGGTCGCTTCCTTTTCCCATTCGTTTTTGCTTGAAGGTATTTTAGCCAATATCTTTGTAAACATTGCTATTCTTTCATTTGTTTTGGTGAAAGATGGTGGGGCCAAACTTTGGCTTGTTTTGTCAGCAATTTACATGTTTGTATTCTTAACAAACGAACACATTGCTGCGAACTTTGCTTCTTTTGCGATTGTTAAGTTTAGTGTTGCTGCTGATTCAATTGCTAACTTTGACATACCTAATATTCTTCGTCACTGGGGTGTAACTTTTGTCGGAAACTTTATCGGAGGTGGTCTCTTGATGGGCTTGCCATACGCCTTTCTCAATAAAAATGAAGATACTTATGTCGATTAAAGAAATGAGCACGAGTTAATCGTGCTTTTTTGTTTGATGTGTAAGACTAGTCATAGTTGTTCCTTATATCAAAATATAGAAAATCAGTATTGGAAAAGACTGGCACAAGATGATACAATATCCCTAATGAAGCTATTTGGAGGTCGTCATATGACTCGTGATTTTAAATTTGAAACCCTACAATTACATGCTGGGCAAGTAGTTGATCCAGCGACCAAATCTCGTGCAGTACCGATTTATCAAACAACATCCTTCGTTTTTGATGATACGCAGGAAGGTGCAGATTTGTTTGCCTTGAGAAAATCAGGGAACATTTATACTCGTATCACAAACCCTACAACAGCAGCCTTTGAAGAAAGAATCGCTGCTCTTGAAGGTGGTGTTGGAGCACTAGCGACAGCATCAGGGATGGCTGCTGTAACCTACACTATTTTGGCGCTTGCTCACGCCGGTGACCATGTGGTGGCTGCGTCAACTATTTACGGTGGGACCTTCAACCTCTTGAAAGAAACCCTTCCTCGTTATGGGATCACAACAACCTTTGTGGATGTGGATAATTTGGAAGAAGTGGAAGCAGCTATCGGTGACAATACCAAGCTTGTCTTGATTGAAACCTTGGGGAATCCCTTGATTAACATTCCTGACTTAGAAAAATTGGCTGAGATTGCGCATAAACACAAGATTCCTCTCGTTTCGGACAACACTTTTGCCACACCATATTTGATTAACGTCTTCTCTCACGGTGTAGATATTTCCATTCACTCAGCAACTAAGTTTATCGGTGGGCATGGTACGACTATTGGTGGAGTGATTGTCGATAGTGGTCGTTTTGACTGGGAGGCTTCAGGGAAGTTCCCTCAATTTGTTGAGGAAGACCCAAGTTACCATAACTTGAGCTATACTCGTGATGTGGGTGCAGCAGCCTTTATTATCGCTGTTCGTGTTCAATTGCTCCGTGATACAGGTGCTGCCTTGTCACCATTTAATGCCTTTCTCTTGCTCCAAGGGCTTGAAACTCTCTCTCTTCGTGTTGAACGTCACGTGCAAAATGCAGAGAAAATTGTTGATTTCCTTGTCAATCATCCTAAGGTAGAGAAGGTAAATTATCCAAAACTTGCTGACAGTCCTTACCGTGCCTTGGCTGAGAAATATTTGCCAAAAGGTGTGGGTTCAATCTTTACCTTCCATGTTAAAGGCGGAGAGGCAGAAGCTCGCAAGGTAATTGATAATTTGGAAATCTTCTCTGACCTTGCAAACGTGGCAGATGCCAAATCTCTTGTTGTCCATCCTGCGACAACCACTCACGGTCAGTTGTCAGAAAAAGATCTAGAAGCAGCAGGTGTCACACCAAACCAAATCCGCTTGTCGATCGGTCTTGAAAATGTAGAGGATTTGATTGAAGATTTGCGCTTAGCCTTGGAAAAAATTTAAAGTAACAGATATAAACAGTGGGTTTCGACTCACTGTTTTTGATTTTCCCTCAGGCATGATATAATGGTTACAGAAGTCTAGAAAGAGGAAAGTTATGAACGAAATCAAATGTCCCAACTGTGGGGAAGTCTTTACAGTAAATGAGAGTCAGTATGCCGAACTCTTATCCCAAGTGAGAACGGCAGAGTTTGATAAGGAATTGCACGATCGCATGAAGCAGGAGCTGGCCTTGGCTGAGCAGAAGGCTATGAATGAACAACAGACTAAACTGGCTCAGAAGGATCAAGAAATCGCTCAACTGCAGAGTCAAATCCAAAACTTTGATACAGAGAAGGAATTGGCCAAGAAAGAAGTTGAACAGACAAGTCATGAGGCCCTATTGGCTAAGGACAAGGAAGTACAGGCCTTGGAAAACCAATTGGCGACCTTGCGTTTAGAGCATGAAAATCAATTGCAAAAGACCCTTTCTGACCTAGAAAAAGAACGGGATCAAGTTAAAAATCAGCTTCTCTTGCAAGAAAAGGAAAATGAGTTATCTTTGGCTTCCGTTAAGCAGAATTACGAAGCCCAACTTAAGGCAGCTAGTGAACAAGTCGAATTTTACAAGAATTTCAAAGCTCAACAATCTACCAAGGCAATCGGTGAAAGTCTGGAACAGTATGCAGAGAGTGAGTTTAACAAGGTTCGTAGTTTTGCCTTTCCAAATGCCTACTTTGAGAAGGATAACAAGGTCTCTGCACGTGGGTCTAAGGGTGACTTTATCTTCCGTGAGTGTGATGAAAATGGAGTCGAAATCATTTCTATCATGTTTGAAATGAAAAACGAAGCGGATGGGACGGAGAAAAAGCATAAGAATGCAGATTTTTACAAGGAATTGGACAAGGACCGTCGGGAGAAGAACTGTGAGTATGCTGTTTTGGTGACCATGTTAGAAGCAGATAACGATTACTTTAACACAGGGATTGTCGATGTCAGTCACGAGTATGAAAAGATGTATGTGGTCCGTCCTCAGTTCTTTATCCAGTTGATTGGTCTCTTGCGTAATGCAGCGCTTAATTCCCTAAAATACAAGCAAGAGTTGGCACTTGTCCGTGAACAGAATATCGATATTACTCATTTTGAAGAAGACTTGGATGCCTTTAAAGTAGCTTTTGCCAAGAACTATAACTCCGCTTCGACCAACTTTGGTAAAGCTATTGATGAAATCGACAAGGCTATCAAACGCATAGAAGAGGTCAAGAAGTTCCTTACTACATCTGAAAACCAACTCCGCCTCGCTAATAACAAATTGGAAGATGTTTCGGTTAAAAAATTGACCCGAAAAAATCCAACTATGAAAGCGAAGTTTGAAGCGTTGAAGGGGGAGTGAGAAAGCAGTGGAAAATGAATTATTAGTATTGGGTACTGAAGAAGTAGATGAGTCTAAAAATATAAACTATGACGAATTAGAAGAACTATTGGAACAGCAATTTACAATGGAGTTTTCTAATCTCGAAAAATTAGAACTAGAATGTAAAGAGATTAGTTCACCAGATAAATTAGGAGATGTTATTTTAGATGAAATCTGGGATCAATTTGCGAATCAAATTGGTTTAGATATGACAAGTGACACGCTTCTTAAGCAGTATAACGATAAACATCCTAATGGTTATACAAAAGAAGAGGGTGCTAAAATAATGAAAGATAAAAGGTATACTGATGCAAATAATGCTATGAAAGAAAAGCAAAAATCTGGAAATTTAAAGGATGAATATACTGGAAAAACTTTAAAATTAAATGAAAACGCAAATTTGGATCACGTTGTAGCACGTAAACAAATTTTTGAAAATTCTTGGAGAAAGATTGCTGATATAGATACTGCAGATTTAGCAAACAAAAAGGAAAATTTAGCAGCAACTAATGAATCACTTAATAAAAGTAAAGGTGCAAAATCTAATAGCGAGTATATAAAGGATAGAGAAGTAAGAGAAAAAAATCTAAAAGAACAAGTTGAAAGAGCTAATAAAAAAATTGACAAGAAGGATATTTCAGATTCCGAAAAACGAAATCTTAAAGCTATAAACGAAAAAAGATTAAATGATAAATACATTTTGCATGATTCTGCAAAAGAAACATTAAAAAAATATTTAGAATTACATAGTAACAATCCTGAAAATAAAAATGCAAATGGGCGATTTGTAAGAAATGTATTTGATAGGATAGCACGTTCTAGCGCACGTGTAAAAAAATGCTACAAAGTCAAATTGAGCAATTGCGCGATGATTTTGAGCGTGAACGTACTCAACTAGTGGATCAAATCGATCAAAAAGACAAGCAGATTGCTGACATGATCGGAATCTATCATTTAGAGGTAAAAGTAATGGAGGGAATTTAAATGGGATTTAGGATATTCATGCTAATCGTAGTTTTACTTATTCCGTTAACTATGCTTTTATTTGGCTGGCTATTTTTCAGGAGAACACCGAAAGAAATCAATTATTTCTTCGGATACCGAACAAAAAGGTCCATGAGAAATGAAGAAACATGGAAGTTTGCGAATCAATATTTGGGGAAAGTATGGTATCTTTGCGGACTACTTTCAGCACCTCTCTCCGTGATTGCCATGGCCATTGTTTTTGAAAAGGGAACGGAGACAATGAGTACTGTTGGCTTTATTATCACGATGATTCAGACAATCCCTTTAGTTGGCGCGATGATTTCAACAGAGATTGCATTGAAGAAAAACTTTGATGAAAACGGGAGAAGGAAATAAACGAGGTATATCCATCACTAGAAGAAAAGCAGCAAATCTTTTGTTACAAAAGATAATTACATTACAATTCTTGAAGAAGATATTTCATGAATGAAACTAGAAAGCAACACATGAACGGTATTATTAACTTAAAAAAAGAAGCGGGGATGACCTCGCACGATGCGGTCTTTAAACTGCGTAAGATTTTGGGAACCAAGAAGATTGGTCATGGTGGGACCTTGGATCCGGATGTGGTGGGTGTTTTGCCGATTGCGGTTGGTAAGGCGACCCGCATGGTCGAATTTATGCAGGATGAGGGCAAGGTCTATGAGGGAGAAATTACTCTAGGTTATTCAACAACGACCGAGGATGCTAGTGGTGAGATAGTTGCAGAGACGCCTGTCTTAGCTCCTCTAGATGAAAAGCTTGTCGATGAAGCGATTGCTAGCTTGACTGGGCCTATTACTCAGATTCCGCCTATGTATTCGGCTGTCAAGGTTAATGGTCGCAAACTCTATGAATATGCGCGTGCTGGTCAGGAAGTGGAGCGTCCAGAACGTCAGGTGACCATTTATCAATTTGAACGAACAAGTCCGATTTCTTATGAGGGGCATCTTGCAAGCTTTACTTTTCGTGTAAAATGCAGTAAGGGAACCTATATCCGTACCTTATCGGTTGACTTGGGAGGAAAGCTTGGTTATGCGGCTCATATGTCCTATTTGACACGGACGAGTGCTGCAGGTTTGCAACTGGAAGATGCTCTTACCTTGGACGAAATTGCTGAAAAAGTGGAGGCAGGGCAACTGAACTTTCTTTATCCGTTAGAGATTGGAACAGGGGACCTTGTCAAAGTTTTCCTAAGTCCAGAAGAGGCTACAGAAGTGCGCTTTGGTCGTTTTATCGAGTTAGACCAAACAGACCAAGAATTGGCTGCCTTTGAAGGAGATACATTGCTAGCCATTCTAGAAAAACGAGGCAATCTCTACAAGCCAAGGAAGGTTTTTAGCTAGTCTAACTGGGGTGTAGGGATGGATTTGTTTCCCCTAGACTATCCAAATCAGACTATAAATTTTACAAAAAATGTGATAGAATAGACGACGGATAAAAAAACGGAGGATAGCATGCAAAATAGACCAATCATTATCGGAGTGACAGGTGGTTCTGGTGGAGGAAAAACCAGTGTTTCAAGAGCCATTTTATCGCACTTTCCTGATGAAAAGATTTCCATGATTGAGCATGATTCATACTACAAGGATCAGTCTCACTTGACTTTTGAAGAGCGCGTCAAAACCAACTACGACCATCCATTTGCCTTTGATACAGACTTGATGATCGAGCAGATTAAGGAATTGTTGGCAGGACGTCCGGTGGACATTCCAACTTATGACTATACAGAGCATACACGAAGTAGCAAGACCTATCGTCAGGAGCCTCAGGATGTCTTTATCGTTGAGGGGATTTTGGTCTTGGAGGACAAGCGTCTGCGCGATTTGATGGATATCAAGATTTTTGTGGATACAGATGATGATGTGCGTATTATTCGACGTATCAAGCGTGATATGGAAGAGCGTGGCCGTAGTCTAGATAGCGTTATTGATCAGTATTTGGGTGTGGTCAAACCCATGTATCACCAGTTTATCGAGCCAACCAAACGTTATGCTGATATTGTCATTCCTGAAGGGGTCAGCAATACCGTTGCTATTGACCTTTTAACCACAAAGATTGCAAAGATTTTGGAAGAAGCACGAAACAGTAAATAATCAGATGAGGAGGCTAGGCCTCCTTTTTCTATTTTTCCTTTCGTTTCGATATGCAAAAGGAGATTTTTAATCATAATTTTGGTATAATAATACCCATGGAAAAGCAAGAAAATGAATAGTAGGTGGAGATGGAAAAGTATTTATCGGTAACAACTTTGACCAAGTATCTGAAAATGAAATTCGATAAAGACCCTTACTTGGAACGGGTCTATTTAACTGGTCAAGTTTCCAACTTTCGTAAACGACCTACTCACCAATATTTCTCCCTAAAAGACGACCATGCAGTCATTCAAGCGACCATCTGGTCAGGGATCTATCAGAAATTAGGTTTCGACCTCGAAGAGGGAATGAAAATCAATGTGATTGGGCGTGTGCAGGTCTATGAACCCAGTGGGAGCTACTCTATCATCATTGAGAAGGCTGAGCCTGACGGGGTTGGGGCGCTTGCGATTCAGTTTGAACAACTCAAGAAGAAGCTGACGGAAGAAGGTTTATTTCAAGAACGCTTCAAGCAACCTCTTCCCCAATTTTCTAAGAGAATCGGTGTGGTAACCAGTCGCAGTGGAGCCGTTATTCGAGATATTATCACGACCGTCAGCAGACGGTTTCCTGGTGTCGATATCCTCCTCTATCCGACCAAGGTACAAGGTGATGGAGCTGCGGAGGAAATTGCTCGAAATATTGCGCGTGCCAATCAACGTGAGGACCTAGATGTTCTCATTATTGGTCGTGGAGGTGGTTCCATCGAGGATCTCTGGGCCTTTAACGAAGAAATTGTGGTACGGGCTATTTTTGAATCCCGTTTGCCCGTCATCTCTAGTGTGGGGCATGAGACGGATGTGACCTTGGCGGATTTTGTGGCAGATAGACGGGCTGCAACGCCAACAGCTGCAGCTGAACTGGCAACACCTGTAACCAAGTTAGATCTCTTGACCCATTTGCAAAATCAGGAAAAACGGATGGCAACAGCAGTTCAGAATGTCCTGTCAAGAAAAAAAGAAGCTTTGAAAAAATGCAGTCAGTCAGTCATCTTTAGACAGCCAGAGCGCTTGTATGATGGTTATTTGCAACGGTTAGATCAACTGCAACTGCGATTAAAACAAAGTTTGCGTACACGGATTTCTGATAGCAAGCAATTAGTCCAAGCAGGGACGCATCAACTGGTCCAACTATCACCTATTACCAAAATCCAGCGCTATCAAGACCGGCTTGGTCAGTTGGATAAGCTCTTACGTAGCCAAATGGCTCTTGTTTATGATGCTAAGGTTGCTGAAGTGAAGCGACTTTCAGAAGCCTTGTTGATGTTGGATACCAGTCGAATCGTGGCGCGTGGCTATGCAATTGTCAAAAAAGAAGAGTCCGTAGTAGATTCGGTTGAGATGTTGAATAAAAAAGACCAAGTGACGCTTTTGATGCGAGATGGTCAAGTAGAATTAGAGGTTAAAGATGTCAAAACAAAAGAAATTTGAGGAAAATCTAGCAGAACTGGAGACCATTGTCCAAAGTTTAGAAAATGGTGAAATTGCTCTAGAAGATGCGATTGCGGCCTTTCAAAAGGGCATGGTCTTATCAAAAGAGCTCCAAGCGACGCTGGACAAGGCTGAAAAGACCTTGGTTAAGGTCATGCAAGAAGACGGGACAGAAAGTGATTTTGAATGAAGAAGCAAGAAAAATTAGCTCTTGTCGAGTCTGCTTTGGAAAATTTTTATGGAGACCAGCAGTTTGCCTCTAGTTTGCGAGAGTCCGTTCTCTATTCCATTCATGCTGGTGGCAAGCGTATTCGGCCTTTTCTCTTGCTAGAAGTTCTGGAAGCCTTGCAAGTAGTTATCCAACCAGCACACGCGCAGGTGGCTGCGGCCTTGGAAATGATTCATACAGGGAGCTTGATTCACGATGACCTTCCTGCCATGGATGACGACGATTATCGTCGGGGGCGCTTGACAAATCACAAAAAATTTGGCGAAGCGATGGCAATATTGGCAGGAGATGCTTTGTTCCTAGATCCCTATGCCTTAATAGCGCAGGCGGATTTGCCAAGTCAGATCAAGGTGGATTTGATTGCCAACTTATCCCTTGCTTCAGGAAGTCTAGGCATGGTTGCAGGGCAGGTTTTAGATATGGAAGGCGAACACCAGCATTTGTCCTTGGAAGAACTCCAGACCATTCATGCCAATAAAACTGGAAAATTACTAGCCTATCCTTTCCAAGCCGCCGCTATCATAGCAGAATTAGCGCCTGAAATCCAAGCAAAACTGAAAACGGTTGGTGAATTAATCGGACTGGCCTTTCAAGTCAGAGATGATGTGTTGGATGTGACCGCTAGTTTTGAGGAAATCGGCAAAACACCACAAAAGGATTTACAAGCAGAAAAGTCGACCTACCCAGCCTTGTTGGGCTTGGAAGAGGCCATTGCCTTTTGTAACCAAACTCTGGATCAAGCCGAGGCTAAATTAGAAGAAATTGCCCAGCAGGTTCCCTTTGAAACAGAATCGATTGTGAAAGTAGTAGAAAGTTTGAGAATCAATGGCTAAGGAAAGAGTGGATGTACTAGCTTATAAACAGGGCTTGTTTGAAACGCGAGAACAGGCCAAGCGCGGTGTCATGGCAGGTCTAGTCGTAGCTGTCCTCAATGGGGAGCGCTTTGACAAACCAGGAGAGAAAATCCCAGATGACACTGAGCTAAAACTCAAGGGTGAAAAACTCAAGTATGTCAGTCGAGGTGGTCTAAAACTAGAGAAGGCCTTGCAGGTCTTTGATTTATCAGTGGATGGCGCAACCACGATTGATATTGGGGCTTCCACTGGAGGATTTACTGATGTCATGTTGCAAAATGGTGCTGAGTTAGTCTTTGCAGTTGATGTTGGTACCAATCAGTTGGCTTGGAAATTGCGTCAAGATCCACGGGTTGTCAGCATGGAGCAGTTTAATTTTCGTTATGCTGAAAAGACTGATTTTGAGCAGGCACCGAGCTTTGCCAGTATTGATGTGAGTTTTATTTCCCTCAGTCTGATTTTGCCTGCTTTGCATCGTGTCTTGGCTGATCAAGGTCAAATTGTAGCTCTGGTTAAGCCCCAGTTTGAAGCAGGTCGTGAGCAGATTGGGAAGAATGGAATCATTCGAGATGCCAAGGTTCATCAAACTGTCCTTGAATCTGTCACTGCTATGGCAGTTGAACAAGGGTTTTCAGTGCTTGGATTAGACTATTCACCAATCCAAGGTGGACATGGAAACATCGAATTTTTGGCATATTTGAAAAAGGAAGAGGGAGCAAGTAACCAAGTTGCCCCTGAAATAGAAAAAGTTGTAGAGAGAGCGCATAGAGAATTTAAAGATGAATAAAAAAGAGAGACTTGAAAAAATTAGAAGATTTGTTACGGATTATCAAATCGGTACTCAGGAAGAAATCGTTGAGCATTTGAAGGAAGCAGGTATTTCTGCTACGCAGGCCACTGTCTCAAGGGACATCAAGGAGCTTGGTATTGTTAAAATTCCTTTGAAGAACAACACCTATATCTATGAGTTGCCAAAATCAATCGTCAAAAGTTTGCAGTTGGCTGAGGACAATATTGTGAGTTCTGAGTTAATGGGAAATATGATCAACCTTTCTGTCATTCCTGGAAATACTATTTTTGTGAAAAGCCAGTTGGTTGAAGCATTCTCTGAACAAATTTTTAGCTGCCTAGCTGATGATGATTCTATCTTAATTGTAGCTAGAACAGTAGAGGCAGCTGAAGAAATTGTTGAACAAGTCAAAAAATGGTAGGTCAGTATGTTACTTGAAATTTCGATAAAAAACTTTGCCATTATTGAGGCGATTTCCCTCAATTTTGAAAAGGGTATGACTGTTTTGACTGGGGAAACGGGTGCTGGAAAGTCTATTATTATCGACGCTATGAATCTCATGTTGGGGGCTCGTGCAACGACAGACGTTATTCGTCACGGTGCGCCAAAGGCAGAGATTGAGGGGCTTTTCTCGGTTGAAAATAGTCGCCTTTTACAGGAACTTTTTGAAAATCAAGGTTTGGAAATGGGTGATGAGATTATCATCCGCCGGGAAATTTTGCAAAATGGTCGGAGTGTTAGTCGAGTGAATGGCCAAATGGTCAATCTTTCTGTCTTGCGTGCTATTGGGCAGCACCTTGTGGATATCCATGGCCAGCATGACCAAGAGGAGTTAATGCGTCCTCAACTGCACATCCAGATGTTGGATGAGTTTGGTGATACAGCTTTCTTGGACTTGAAGGAGACCTATCAGACGAGCTTTGATGCTTATCGCAAAATGCGCAAGCAGGTTCTTGAAGTTAAGAAAAACCAGCAGGAACACAAGGCTCGTATTGAGATGTTGGAATTTCAAATGGCAGAGATTGAGGCAGCGAACTTGCAGGCTGGTGAAGACTTGGCTCTCAACCAAGAACGAGATAAACTCCTCAATCATAAGAATATTGCGGATACGCTAACCAATGCCTACAGTATGTTGGACAATGAGGAATTCTCCAGTCTTGCTAATGTCCGTTCAGCCATGAATGACATGGAAAGTGTTGAAGAATACGACCCTGAATACCGTGAAATTTCAAGTTCTCTATCAGAAACATACTATGTTTTAGAAGATATTACCAAGCGTTTAGAAGATATTATTGAGGACTTGGATTTTGATGGCAATCGCCTCATGCAGGTTGAAAATCGCCTAGATCTTCTGAATACTATTACCCGCAAGTACGGTGGGACTGTGGACGATGTCCTGCTTTATTTTGCTAAGATTACGGATGAGTACAATCTCTTGACGGGTAATAACCTTTCTTCCGAAGATATGGAAGCAGAGCTCAAGAAATTGGAAGTTAATCTTGTTGATTTGGCAGGTCAGCTTGCATCTGCTCGTCATGATTTGGCCCAGCAGCTTGAGGCAGAGATTAAACAAGAACTGCAAGATCTCTATATGGAGAAGGCACAGTTCCAGGTTCGCTTTAGCAAGGGCAAATTTAGTCGTGAGGGAAATGAAACGGTCGAGTTTTACATTTCCACCAACCCTGGTGAAGACTTTAAACCCTTGGTCAAAGTTGCGTCCGGTGGGGAATTATCCCGTCTCATGTTGGCTATCAAGTCTGCCTTTTCTCGCAAAGAAGGCAAGACCAGTATTGTCTTTGATGAGGTGGATACGGGAGTTTCAGGTCGTGTGGCCCAAGCCATCGCTCAAAAGATTCATAAGATAGGCCAGCATGGTCAGGTTCTTGCTATCTCTCACCTTCCACAAGTGATTGCCATTGCGGATTATCAATTCTTTATTGAGAAGATTAGCGATGAGCACTCAACGGTGTCGACGGTTCGTCTCTTAACTTTAGAAGAGCGAGTAGAGGAAGTTGCTAAGATGTTGGCCGGGGAAAATGTAACAGAAGCTGCCCTTACCCAAGCCAGAGAATTATTGCAAACGAGGGAGAAATAAATGACAGACTATTATGTAATTGGAGATGTTCACGGGAAAGCAGGTATGCTAGAAGATCTGCTCAAGACCTGGGATGGTCACACTCAGTTGCTTTTTCTAGGGGATTTGATTGACCGTGGTGAAGACAGTCGCCGTGTTCTGGAAATGGTCAAGGACTTGGTGGACAATCATGGAGCTATCTGTCTATCAGGAAACCACGAGTATATGTTTTTGACTTGGTTGGACAATCCTGAAGAAAGTTATGACCACTATCGTCGAAATGGTGGTGATACAACCATTAACTCTATCCTAGGTCGTCCCTTGGATGCCCCAGTTGACGGGGTGGAGGATGCCAAGCGTGTTGCCACCGAAGCAGCAGATTTGGTCGAATTTATTCGTCAAATGCCATTTGTGGTAGAGACAGACAAGTATATCTTTGTTCACGCAGGTATTGATTTGACTTTGGGTGACTGGCATGAAACCACAGATTATAAAAAAGTCTGGCTTAGAAAACCATTCCACGAAGCCGAAAATCATACTGGGAAAACTATTGTCTTTGGGCATACACCAGTTTATGGCTTACTGAAGCAAGACCGAGGTACAGCTGAGCTTTGGATGACAGAGGATGGCAAGATTGGCATGGATGGAGGAGCTGTCTATGGCGGTGTCCTTCATGGAATCGTCTTTACTGACCAAGGAATGACAGAACACCACTTTATCGAAAATGATGGTTTTGTTGCCGAAGATTAGTACTCCTAGCAGGGTATGGTCTTGTCAAAATGTTAAAAACAATTTATAATTAATAGATACCCTGAAAGGAAGAGCATCATGAACTTAGAAGAATTGAAGAAACGACAGGAGAAGATTCGGAACTTCTCTATTATCGCCCATATTGACCATGGGAAATCAACCCTAGCAGACCGCATTTTGGAAAAGACAGAGACCGTTTCTAGTCGTGAAATGCAAGCCCAGCTTCTGGATAGTATGGATCTTGAGCGTGAACGTGGGATTACCATTAAACTCAATGCCATTGAGCTCAATTACACTGCAAAAGATGGCGAAACCTATATTTTCCACTTGATTGACACACCTGGGCACGTGGACTTTACCTATGAAGTGTCGCGTTCGTTAGCTGCCTGTGAAGGAGCAATTTTGGTGGTTGATGCGGCCCAGGGGATTGAGGCGCAAACTCTTGCTAACGTTTATCTAGCCTTGGACAATGATTTGGAAATTCTGCCAGTCATTAACAAGATTGACTTACCAGCAGCTGATCCAGAGCGTGTGCGTACAGAGATTGAAGATGTCATCGGACTGGATGCCAGCGAAGCGGTCTTAGCTTCAGCCAAAGCTGGTATTGGTATTGAAGAAATTCTTGAGCAGATCGTTGAAAAAGTGCCAGCACCAACTGGTGATGTTTCAGCTCCATTAAAAGCCTTAATTTTCGACTCAGTTTATGATGCCTATCGTGGGGTTATCCTTCAAGTGCGTGTCATGGATGGAGTTGTCAAACCTGGCGATAAGATTCAACTCATGAGCAATGGCAAGACCTTTGATGTGACGGAAGTTGGTATTTTCACGCCGAAAGCAGTAGGCCGCGATTTCCTTGCGACTGGTGATGTTGGTTATATTGCGGCTTCCATCAAGACGGTTCAAGATACGCGTGTTGGTGATACAGTGACCCTAGCAAGCAATCCTGCAGCAGAACCGCTAGATGGCTACAAGCAGATGAATCCTATGGTCTTTGCTGGTCTCTATCCAATTGAGTCAAATAAGTACAATGACCTTCGTGAAGCCCTAGAAAAATTGCAGCTCAACGATGCCAGCCTGCAGTTTGAACCAGAAACATCTCAGGCTCTTGGATTTGGTTTCCGTTGTGGATTCCTTGGACTTCTCCATATGGATGTTATTCAAGAGCGTTTAGAGCGTGAGTTCAACATTGACCTCATCATGACAGCTCCGTCTGTTATTTACAAGGTTAACCAAACTGACGGTGAGTCTATGGATGTGTCAAATCCATCGGAATTCCCAGACCCAACTAAGATTGCGACTATTGAAGAGCCTTATGTTAAGGCGCAAATCATGGTACCGCAGGAGTTTGTCGGAGCAGTTATGGAACTAGCTCAGCGTAAACGTGGGGACTTTGTAACCATGGATTATATTGATGACAATCGTGTCAATGTTATCTACCAAATCCCACTTGCTGAAATCGTCTTTGACTTCTTTGATAAGCTTAAGTCTTCGACGCGTGGTTATGCAAGCTTTGACTACGAATTGTCAGAGTACCGCCCATCTAAGCTAGTCAAAATGGATATCCTTCTCAATGGAGACAAGGTGGACGCCCTCAGCTTTATCGTTCACAAGGACTTTGCCTACGAACGTGGGAAACTCATCGTGGACAAGCTCAAGAAAATCATTCCTCGTCAACAATTTGAAGTACCAATTCAAGCAGCTATTGGGCACAAAATCGTGGCTCGTACTGATATCAAGGCCCTTCGTAAGAACGTACTTGCTAAGTGTTATGGAGGTGACGTTTCTCGTAAACGCAAACTCCTTGAAAAACAAAAAGCTGGTAAGAAACGCATGAAAGCTATCGGATCAGTAGAAGTCCCACAAGAAGCCTTCCTTAGCGTCTTAAGCATGGATGAAGAATAGAATTATAAAATAAAACTCTTGAAGATTTTTCAAGAGTTTTTGCTTTAAATGTGAGCAATAACGGAAACTAACAGAATCAATTAGGTCAGAATTTGACAGAAGTTCTTATTTTTCTTATAATGCAGATGGAGAGGTGGTAGGATGAAAAAATTATTGATTTTAGGTACTGTAGTTACTGTTAATGCTTTTTTAGCTTCATGCTCCAATAAGTCGCAAACAGCAACCGAAGAAAGTTCGACTGCGGTTGTTAGTTCTTCTAGCAGTCAGGAAACAAGTAGCTCTAGTTCTGCTGTTTCTGAAGCGAAAAAGGAAGAGACGCAAATCATCGGCTCGAATGAGTATGGCTTTGTCAAGGTACCCAAATCATGGGTTCGATTCCATGAAGTAGAAGGTGGAAATGATATACAGTATTGCGATGGAACAGATATCAACATTGTTACGCTGAATACCTTCAAGGCTGATCAGTTCAATATCAGCGAAGAAGAATATGCTAAACTGGATGTTGTGACTGTCTCATCTAGTATTTTAACTTCTAAAGAACAAAGCTCTGATTTCAGTAAGGTTTGGGGCTCCAAATCGACCATTGGAGGTTATGAAGCCTATGTTGTCAATGCAATTGCTAAGTCAGGGAAATACCTCGTTACCTGGGTTTTCCGATCAAATGATGGTAAAATCCGCTATGTTTCACTTGAAGGGGATGGGGAAACTTTAAAAATAATCTTACCGATGGTTGAAAGTAGCTGGTCAAATACTAAAGCTAAAGCTGAATAAATGAAAAAAAGAAGATCCTTGGTCTTCTTTTTATTTTTTTTACGAATAGATAGATGAGTAGAAAAAGAAATGGAGTTGTATATGAAGATCACAAACTATGAGATTTACAAATTGAGAAAAGCTGGGCTGACCAATCAACAGATTCTAACTGTTCTTGAATATGATGAGACTGTAGATCAGGAGCTCTTGCTAGGTGATATTGCAGAAATTTCAGGATGCCGTAATCCAGCGATTTTTATGGAACGCTATTTCCAGATAGATGATGCACAGTTGGAGAAGGAGTTTCATAAATTTCCCTCCTTTTCTATTCTTGATGACTGTTATCCTTGGGATCTGAGTGAGATTTATGATGCTCCAGTGCTTTTGTTTTATAAAGGAAATCTGGACTTGTTAAAGTTTCCAAAGGTTGCTGTTGTAGGGAGTCGTTCATGTTCTAGTCAAGGAGCAAAGTCGGTTCAGAGAGTCATTCAAGGTTTGGAAAACGAGTTAATTGTGGTCAGTGGTTTAGCTAAAGGGATTGATACGGCTGCCCATATGGCTGCACTCCAGAATGGAGGAAGAACAATTGCGGTGATTGGAACAGGATTGGATGTATTTTATCCCCGAGCCAATAAACGTTTGCAGGAGTACATTGGCAATGACCATCTGGTTCTCAGTGAATATGGACCTGGCGAGCAACCTCTGAAATTCCACTTTCCAGCTCGTAATCGCATCATTGCTGGTCTTTGCCGTGGTGTGATTGTAGCAGAGGCAAGGATGCGTTCAGGGAGCCTCATCACCTGTGAGCGTGCTATGGAGGAAGGGCGTGATGTCTTTGCCATTCCAGGAAACATTTTAGATGGCCATTCAGATGGCTGTCACCACCTGATCCAAGAGGGAGCAAAACTGATTGCCAGTGGTCAGGATGTGCTGGCTGAGTTTGAATTTTAAGGAGAAATTTGTTCACTCAGATAAACTTTTCTTCTTATATATAAGACTTAGGTCTTGACAGCTATAGAAAAATGGTTTACACTTTATAAAGTTTATTACTTTGAAAAGGTGTGATAGTGTGGCTACGGCAACAAAGAAGAAAAAATCAACAGTTAAAAAAAATCTAGTCATCGTAGAGTCGCCTGCTAAGGCGAAAACGATTGAAAAATATCTAGGCAGAAATTATAAGGTTTTAGCCAGTGTCGGGCATATCCGTGATTTGAAAAAATCCAGTATGTCAGTTGACATTGAAAATAACTATGAACCGCAGTATATCAATATCCGTGGGAAAGGTCCTCTCATCAATGACTTAAAAAAAGAAGCCAAAAAAGCTAATAAAGTCTTTCTGGCGAGTGACCCGGACCGTGAAGGAGAAGCAATTTCCTGGCATTTGGCTCATATCCTTGATCTGGATGAGAATGATGCCAACCGTGTGGTTTTTAATGAAATCACCAAAGACGCAGTAAAAAATGCCTTTAAAGAACCTCGCAAGATTGACATGGACTTGGTCGACGCCCAACAAGCTCGTCGAGTCTTGGACCGCTTGGTAGGGTATTCGATTTCACCAATTTTGTGGAAAAAGGTCAAGAAGGGCTTATCAGCAGGGCGCGTGCAGTCTGTTGCCCTTAAGCTCATCATTGACCGTGAAAATGAAATCAATGCCTTCCAACCAGAAGAATACTGGACAATTGATGGTGTCTTTAAGAAGGGAACCAAGCAATTTCAAGCTTCTTTCTATGGTATGAATGGCAAAAAGATGAAATTGACCACCAACGAAGAAGTCAAAGAAGTCTTGTCCCATTTGACTAGCAAAGATTTCACAGTAGACCAGGTAGATAAGAAAGAGCGCAAACGCAATGCGCCCCTACCTTATACGACTTCAACCATGCAGATGGATGCGGCTAACAAAATCAATTTCCGTACTCGAAAGACCATGATGGTGGCTCAACAGCTCTATGAAGGGATCAATATCGGATCAGGCGTGCAAGGTTTGATTACCTATATGCGTACAGACTCGACTCGTATCAGTCCTGTGGCTCAGAATGAAGCGGCAAGCTACATTAACGACCGTTTTGGTAGCAAGTATTCCAAGCATGGTAGCAGGGTCAAGAATGCCTCAGGTGCTCAAGATGCCCACGAAGCCATTCGTCCATCTAGTGTCTTTAATACACCTGAAAGCATCGCTAAGTACTTGGACAAAGACCAGCTCAAACTTTATACCCTTATCTGGAACCGTTTTGTGGCAAGCCAGATGACAGCTGCTGTCTTTGATACCATGGCTGTTAAGCTTTCTCAAAATGGGGTTCAGTTTGCAGCGAATGGAAGCCAAGTTAAGTTTGATGGTTATCTTGCTATCTACAATGACTCTGACAAGAACAAAATGTTGCCAGATATGACTGTCGGAGATGTGGTCAAGCAGGTCAATAGCAAGCCAGAACAACATTTCACTCAACCACCTGCTCGCTATTCGGAAGCGACTCTTATCAAGACCTTGGAAGAAAATGGAGTTGGACGTCCGTCAACCTACGCTCCGACCATTGAAACTATCCAAAAACGTTACTACGTTCGTTTGGCAGCCAAACGTTTTGAACCAACAGAGTTGGGAGAAATTATTAACAAGCTCATCGTTGAATATTTCCCAGACATCGTCAACGTGACCTTCACAGCTGAGATGGAAGGAAAACTGGATGATATCGAAGTTGGTAAAGAACAGTGGCAACGGGTTATTGACGAATTTTACAAACCATTCTCCAAAGAAGTAGCCAAGGCAGAAGCTGAAATGGAAAAAATCCAGATCAAGGATGAGCCAGCTGGATTTGACTGTGAAGTTTGTGGCAGTCCGATGGTGATTAAGCTCGGTCGTTTTGGTAAATTCTATGCTTGTAGCAATTTTCCAGACTGCCGTCATACACAAGCGATTGTTAAGGAGATTGGTGTCGAGTGTCCAAGCTGTCATCAAGGACAAATCATCGAACGCAAAACCAAGCGCAATCGTATCTTCTATGGTTGCAATCGTTACCCAGAATGTGAGTTTACTTCTTGGGACAAACCAATTGGCCGTGACTGTCCAAAATGCGGACACTTCCTTGTGGAGAAAAAAGTCCGTGGTGGTGGCAAGCAGGTTGTATGTAGTAATGGCGACTACGAAGAGGAAAAGATCAAATAAAATGCAGAGTCCTGAAAATGAATTTCAGGCTCTTTTTTGTTGAGGCTTGACAAATTTCCCCCTTGTATGCGAAACTAGAGGAAGAGTAATTTATCTAGGAGAAATCATGCGTCTCATTTACCTCAGTATTGGCTTTATTTCACTGGCTTTAGCTGTTATTGGAGTTGTCCTACCACTTTTACCAACAACTCCCTTTCTTTTGTTAGCTATCGCTTGCTTTTCAAAATCTTCTAAGCGTTTTGAAGATTGGCTTTATCATACAAAGCTTTATCAGACCTATGTAGCTGACTTCCGCGAGACCAAGTCTATTGCGCGAGAACGTAAGAAAAAAATCATCGTATCCATCTACATCTTGATGGGGATTTCTATTTATTTTGCCCCTCTTTTACCAGTCAAAATTGGTCTGGGAGCCTTGACTATCTTTATCACCTACTATCTTTTTAAAGTCATTCCTGACAAAGAATAGTTAAAATAGTAGTAATTTGCCTTGATAAAAATAAAAGCATATTTAAAATAATATGATATAATAAATTTAAAGAAAACATCAAGGAGAATCAAATGATTTACGAATTTTGTGCTGAAAATGTGACCTTGCTTGAAAAAGCGATGCAGGCTGGAGCTCGTCGAATCGAACTTTGTGATAATCTAGCGGTTGGTGGAACAACACCTAGTTATGGAGTGACCAAGGCAGCGGTTGAACTGGCAGCTAACTACGATACGACCATTATGACCATGATTCGTCCCCGTGGTGGCGACTTTGTCTATACTGATCTTGAAATAGAGATCATGTTAGAAGACATTCGCTTGACTGCTCAGGCTGGAAGTCAAGGGGTTGTTTTTGGAGCATTAACTGCTGATAAAAAGTTAGATAAGCCTAATCTTGAGAAGTTGATTGCCGCTTCAAAAGGAATGGAAATTGTCTTTCACATGGCCTTTGATGAATTGTGTGATGAAGATCAGTTGGAAGCTATTGACTGGCTCAGCCAAGCTGGCGTCACTCGTATCTTGACTCGTGCTGGTGTGTCTGGTGATTCGCTAGAAAAACGTTTTGCCCACTATCATAGAATTTTGGAACATGCAAAAGGTAAAATTGAAATCTTACCAGGTGGGGGGATTGACTTGGATAACCGTCAAACCTTTATTGACCAGCTGGGCGTGACACAACTTCACGGTACTAAGGTTGTCTTTTAAAAAATAGAAAGGAACTGCTAGCTTTGGGTAGCAGTTTTCACTTATGTTTGAAATTTTTAAATCCTATCAGTTTAATAAAGAAAAAGCCCATGCCTATGGTTTTGTAGAAAATGGGGAAATCTGGACCTATAGTTGCCAGATTTTGCAGGGTGACTTTTTCATGACAGTCTCTATCACTCCTGATAATGTGAGCTTTCAGGTTTTTGATCAGGAAACGGGTGACCTTTATCCTCAAGTACATATGAAAAGTATGAGGGGAAGTTTTGTCGGAAGTGTCCGTGAGGCTTGTTTGGAGATTCTTTACCAGATTCGGAAGGCTTGTTTTGATGTGCAGGATTTTATCTGTCCTCAGACTAAGCGTATCATGGCTCAAGTTCAAGAAAAGTATGGTAGTCAGTTGGAGTATTTGTGGGAAAAGTCACCTGATACAGCTGTATTGCGTCATGAAGGCAATCAAAAGTGGTATGCTGTTATGATGAGAATCCCATGGGATAAGCTGGAAAAGGGGAGAGAAGGGCTAGTCGAAGCAGTCAACCTCAAACACGACCAAGTAGCTGATTTGCTTTCAAAAAAAGGCATTTATCCGGCCTTTCATATGAACAAACGCTACTGGCTTAGTCTGGCGCTTGATGATAGTTTGCAAGATGAAGAAGTGATAGAACTCATCGAAAAAAGTTGGAACTTGACTGTGAAAAAATAAGGAAATTCGCTTGAGTTTTCAAATACTTTCAATTAGCAAAATATTCTTTACTGAAGAAATTTTCAGAAAATAATAGATTTTTTCTTGACAAGTGCTTTTGCCTATGCTAAAATACTAAACAAGATATCAAACGAAGGAGAAAGTCAAACATGAAAACAGCTAAGTTTAATCAATTTGCTTTGTTGTTGAGGTACTCGGGCTAGTGCAAAAGCATTAGTCCTGTTTGGCTTACCAAGCGGGAGTAAATCAACATCTCGCTTGGGCTTCTGAGCGAGATGTTTTTTTAAAACCACATTTTGAAAAGGGGAAATCTTATGCGTAAAGTTGAATTTTTTGATACAAGCCTTCGTGATGGGGAACAAACACCTGGTGTTAACTTCTCAATAAAGGAAAAAGTTTCCATTGCAAGACAGCTGGAGAAATGGGGAATTTCTGTAATTGAAGCTGGTTTTCCGGCTGCTAGTCCAGATTCATTTATAGCTGTTCAAGAAATCGCTAAAGCCATGAAAAAAACAGCAGTGACAGGATTAGCTCGTTCTGTAAAATCTGATATTGATGCTTGTTATGAGGCTCTTAAGGATGCCAAATATCCTCAAATTCATGTCTTTATCGCTACCAGTCCGATTCACCGCAAGTATAAGCTCAATAAGAGCAAGGAAGAGATTTTAGAAGCTATCAAGGAGCATGTTTCTTATGCACGTTCTAAGTTTGAGGTTGTCGAATTCTCTCCTGAAGATGCGACTAGAACAGAGTTGGATTTCCTCTTACAAGTCGTTCAAACAGCGGTCGATGCAGGTGCATCTTATATCAATATCCCTGACACAGTTGGTTTTACGACTCCAGAAGAGTTTGCACGTATCTTTGATCACTTGACTGAAAATATTAAATCAGATCATAAAGTTGTCTTTGGTGTTCACTGTCACGATGATCTCGGTATGGCAACTGCAAATACTTTGACAGCAATTAAACACGGTGCTGGACGCGTCCAGGGAACTATTAATGGTATCGGTGAACGCGCAGGTAATGTTGCTCTTGAAGAAGTAGCTGTTGCTTTGAAGATTCGTGAGGATTTCTTCCAAGCAACTAGTGATATTGTTTTGGATGAAACAATGAATACGTCTGAAATGGTTTCTCGCTTCTCGGGTATTCCAGTTCCTAAAAACAAGGCTGTCGTTGGTGGTAATGCCTTTTCTCACGAGTCTGGTATTCACCAAGATGGAGTTCTTAAGAATCCTCTCACTTATGAGATCATCACACCTGAATTGGTCGGTGTTAAGAGTAATAGTCTTCCGCTTGGAAAATTGTCTGGTCGCCATGCCTTTGTTGAAAAACTAAGAGAACTGGCTCTAGACTTTACAGAAGAGGATATCAAACCACTCTTCGCTAAGTTCAAGGCTCTAGCAGACAAGAAACAAGAAATCACAGATGCAGATATTCGAGCTCTGGTAGCTGGAACCATGGTTGAAAATCCAGAAGGCTTCCACTTTGATGATTTACAACTTCAAACCCATGCAGACAATGAAATTGAAGCGCTCGTTAGCCTAGCCAATATGGATGGTGAGAAAGTCGAATTCAATGCGACAGGGCAAGGTTCCGTTGAAGCGATCTTTAACGCTATCGATAAGTTCTTTAACCAATCTGTCCGCTTGGTGTCCTATACCATTGATGCGGTAACAGATGGAATCGATGCCCAAGCTCGGGTTTTGGTTACTGTTGAAAACAGAGATACAGAAACCATCTTTAACGCAGCAGGTCTCGATTTCGATGTATTGAAGGCTTCCGCTATTGCCTATATCAATGCCAATACTTTTGTTCAAAAAGAGAATGCAGGTGAGATGGGGCATAGCGTTTCCTACCGAGACATGCCTAGTGTGTAAAGGAGAAGGCTATGACAAAGAAAATAGTAGCTCTAGCAGGGGATGGAATCGGTCCAGAAATTATGGAAGCTGGTTTAGCGGTTCTGGAAGCTCTAGCTTCAAAAATAGGCTTTGACTATGTGATAGATAGGCGTCCCTTTGGAGGTGCAGGTATTGATGCTGCGGGGCATCCCTTACCTGATGAAACCCTCAAGGCATGTAGAGAAGCAGATGCTATTCTCCTTGCGGCTATCGGTAGTCCCCAGTATGATGGTGCAGCTATTCGGCCTGAACAAGGCTTGCTAGCTCTTCGTAAGGAACTCAATCTCTATGCCAATATTCGCCCTGTAAAGATTTTTGACAGTCTCAAGCATTTGTCACCACTCAAACCGGAACGAATTGCTGGTGTAGACTTTGTCGTGGTGCGTGAGTTGACAGGTGGTATCTACTTTGGGGATCATATCCTTGAAGAGCGCAAAGCACGTGATATCAACGACTATAGCTATGAGGAAGTAGAGCGGATTATTCGCAAAGCCTTTGAAATCGCAAGAAGTCGCAGAAAAATCGTTACTAGTATCGATAAGCAAAATGTGTTAGCAACGTCGAAACTCTGGCGCAGAGTAGCTGAGGAAGTCGCGCAGGATTTCCCAGATGTAACCTTGGAACACCAGTTGGTGGACTCAGCTGCCATGCTCATGATTACCAATCCTGCTAAGTTTGATGTCATTGTGACGGAGAATCTTTTCGGAGATATCTTATCTGATGAATCAAGTGTTCTATCAGGAACACTTGGCGTCATGCCATCAGCCAGTCATTCTGAAAAAGGGCCAAGTCTTTATGAACCTATTCATGGTTCAGCGCCTGATATTGCAGGTCAAGGAATTGCCAATCCTATCTCTATGATTTTATCAGTTGCCATGATGTTGAGAGATAGCTTTGGACGTTATGAGGATGCAGAGCGTATCGAGCGTGCTGTTGAAGCTAGTTTAGCGGCTGGCATTTTAACAAGAGATATAGGAGGACAGGCTTCGATCAGGGAAATGACAGAAGCCATCATTGAAAGATTATGAAGATAAATGAAGGAATCACGCTTGCTCTCTTGAGTTGGAATTTGCTGATTTTCTTGATTTATGGCATTGACAAATCCAAGGCAAGAAGAGGTGCTTGGCGCGTACCAGAGAAAATCTTACTCATTTTAGCCTTTACTTGTGGTGGTTTTGGTGCCTGGTTGGCAGGAATCACCTTTCACCACAAGACTAGAAAATGGTATTTTAAAACAGTTTGGTTTCTCGGGATGGTGACCACACTAGTAGCCTTATATTTTATTTGGAGGTAATGGATGGCAGGAAAATCGATTTTTGATAAATTATGGGACCGTCATGTCATCACAGGAGAAGAAGGGCAGCCCCAACTCATGTATGTGGACCAGCACTATATTCATGAAGTGACTAGTCCCCAAGCTTTTCAAGGATTACGAGATGCAGGCCGCAGATTGAGACGGCCAGACTTGACATTTGGGACCTTTGACCACAATGTACCAACGGTCAACATCTATGATATTCGAGATGTCATTTCCAAGGCTCAAATTGATAAGCTTGCTGAAAATGTTGAGGAGTTTGGGATTGAACATGCTGCCCATGGTTCTGAAAAGCAGGGCATCGTTCACATGGTAGGTCCAGAGACAGGACGGACGCAACCAGGAAAATTCATCGTTTGTGGAGACAGTCACACAGCTACTCACGGAGCTTTCGGAGCTATCGCTTTTGGGATTGGGACCAGTGAGGTCGAGCATGTCTTTGCTACCCAGACCCTTTGGCAGGTCAAACCCAAGAAAATGCTGGTAGAATTCACTGGTGTTCCTCAAAAAGGAGTTTATTCTAAGGATTACATTCTCGCCTTAATCGCCAAGTACGGCGTTGCCTGTGGTGTTGGCTATGTGGTTGAATATCGTGGACAAGCCATTGATGCACTGACCATGGAAGAGAGAATGACCATCTGCAATATGTCCATCGAGTTTGGCTCCAAGATGGGAATCATGAATCCAGATCAGGCTACCTATGACTATCTCAAGGGACGGGAATGCGTTCCCGAAGCTTTTGAGGAGGCGGTTGCTGACTGGAAGACGCTTGTCAGCGATGATGATGCTGTTTATGATAAGGTTATCCAGATGGATGTCTCAGACTTGGCTCCTATGGTGACCTGGGGAACCAATCCTGCTATGGGCGTTGACTTTGACAGTAGCTTCCCAGAAATTAAGGATATGAACGATGAACGTGCTTATCATTACATGGACTTGGAGCCTGGTCAAAAGCCAGCGGATATTGAACTAGGTTATATCTTTATCGGGTCTTGTACCAATGCTCGTCTCAGCGATTTACAACTGGCCGCGCGATTTGTCAAAGGGAAGAAAATAGCTCCTAACTTAACTGCTATCGTGGTTCCAGGCTCTCGTCCTGTCAAACGAGCTGCTGAGAAGTTGGGCTTGGATAAGGTTTTCTTAGATGCTGGCTTTGAGTGGCGAGACCCAGGTTGCTCTATGTGCCTAGGGATGAATCCTGACAAGGTCCCTGATGGTGTTCACTGTGCCTCAACTAGTAACCGCAACTTTGAAGACAGACAAGGATTTGGTGCTAAAACCCATCTCTGCAGTCCAGCTATGGCAGCGGCAGCAGCTATTGCAGGGCGTTTCGTAGATGTTCGGCAAATGCCAGAGGCCCAGTAAGGAGAGGATATGGAGAAATTTACAGTTTATACGGGAACGACCGTTCCTCTCATGAATGATAACATCGACACCGACCAAATCCTACCCAAGCAGTTTCTCAAGTTGATTGATAAAAAAGGCTTTGGTAAGTACCTTATGTATGCTTGGCGTTATCTAGACGATAACTACACTGAGGATCCAGATTTTGTTTTTAACCGACCTGAATATCGTAAAGCCAGTATTCTTATCTCGGGGGATAACTTTGGGGCGGGTTCTTCGAGGGAACACGCAGCTTGGGCTCTAGCTGACTATGGTTTTAAGGTTGTGATTGCAGGATCTTTTGGGGACATTCATTACAATAATGAACTCAATAATGGCATGTTGCCTATTGTTCAGCCTAGGGAGGTTAGAGAAAAGCTAGCCCAACTCAAACCGACCGACCAGGTAACTGTAGACTTGAAACAACAAAAAATCATCTCATCAGTTGGAGAATTCACTTTCGAAATCGATAGCGAGTGGAAACACAAGCTCTTAAATGGTTTGGATGATATCGGCATTACTTTGCAGTATGAAGACTTGATTGCTGCTTATGAAAAACAACGTCCAGCCTACTGGCAGGATTAGAAAAAATAGAAAAGGAACTATAGAACTATGACAAAACACATTCAATGGAACGGAACACTTTCTCAAGAAGGCTATGACATTTTAAAAGGTGAGGGCGGATGTATCGTTTGCCCTACAAAAGTTGGTTACATTATCATGACTAGCGATAAAGCAGGACTTGAACGCAAATTTGAAGCTAAAGAGCGTAACCGTAACAAACCAGGTGTTGTACTTTGTGGTAGCATGGATGAGCTTCGCGCTTTAGCACAACTCAACCCAGAAATTGAAGCCTTCTACCAAAAACATTGGGACGAAGACATTCTCCTCGGTTGTATCCTTCCATGGAAACCAGAAGCTTTTGAAAAACTTAAAGCATACGGTGATGGCCGTGAGGAGCTCATGACAGACGTTCGTGGTACTAGCTGTTTTGTCATCAAGTTTGGTAAAGCTGGTGAGCAGTTGGCTGCTAAACTTTGGGAAGAAGGCAAGATGGTCTACGCCTCATCAGCCAACCCATCTGGAAAAGGAAACCGTGGTAAGGTAGAAGGAATCGGAGAACGTATCGAAGGAGCAGTGGACCTTGTCATCGAAGCAGATGACTACGTTGCTTCAATCCAACCAGACAAAACGATTGAAACGCGCTACGAGCAAGGTGTGATGGTTTCTATGGTCGATAAGGACGGAAAACTCATCCCAGAACAAGGAGGAGACCGTTCAATCTCACCAGCACCAGTCGTTATCCGTAAAGGGCTTGACATTGATAAAATCATGATGCATTTGTCAGATACCTTTAACTCATGGGACTACCGTCAAGGTGAGTATTATTAAGATAAAAAAGAAGTCTAGTGTTATGAGGGAATAAAACCCTCTACTCTAGGCTTTTTCTTTAGAAATTCTTTTCTTTTTATATAGGATATGATATTCTATATATAAAATATATAGTTTTATATTCGAACATTATTATAAAAGGAGTAAGATTGATGTTGAAAAGAAAAGTTAGTCTGGAAGATTTTTATGACTGGTACCAAGAAAATAAAATAAGATTAAGAGAAGATGCATCTAAATATAGTATTTACAATGAACAATTACGTGAAGAATTTCTTAAAGAGTGGCCACTTGATAGAATTTTAACCATGTCTATTGATGATTATGTTATTGGGAAAGGTGCTAAAAGTAATTCTTTTTGCTATAGTCTTGAGAGGGGTAAATACAAATCTTTATTTTTAGGTATTGGCGGAGGAGGCTCTTCAAAATTTGGTATTTATTGGAATGAGGATAGCCAAAGCTATAAAAATCAAGCTAATAAAATCATTCCTATATCTGAATTGGAGCAACGTTTTAATAAACTAAAAAGAGATCTGTATCAGATTATTCAAATCGGTAGTAAACTTGATTTTGACAATCCTATATTTGATATGAAAAAGTCAACAAATGAATTTATTAGTCGTTCTGCTGTGGTGACAAAACTACTTTGTATTTATTCTGAGAATCCTTCTTTTTTAGGAGTAAATATGAATAGTCAAAATGAATTTTGGAATAGGTTGATTCCCCAAAGCAATCAAGGAGGACCCTATCGTCAGAATCATGAGATTTTTAAACTGTTTTCTAAAACATATCCTGAACTAGAATCTTCAATGTTGGGTAGTATTTTATTTGAGTATTCAAAAGATATTATAGACAGTGATAATAAGCAAGGAGAGAAAGAAATGTCTGAACAAAATAATATTCATCATCCCTTGAGTAATATCTTGTTACAATCCAAAAACCTCATCCTCCGTGGTGCTCCTGGCACAGGAAAAACTTATCTTGCTAAAGAAATTGCTAAAGAATTAACGGATGGTAACGAAGAAGACCAAATCGACTTTGTACAATTTCACCCATCCTATGATTATACTGATTTTGTAGAGGGGTTGAGACCGGTATCAAATGGGGATGGAGCTATTGAGTTTAAGCTACAGGATGGTATTTTTAAAGATTTTTGTCAGAAAGCAAAAGAAGCCCAATTGATTGGAGGACAAGATAATTTTGATGAGGCTTGGGATTCTTACTTAGAATATATAAATGTTGCTGAAGAAAAAGAATATATAACAAAAACATCTTACTTATCTGTTAATAGTAGACAAAATTTGTCAGTAAATTATGATAGTGGTGTTCCAGGATGGTCACTACCTCGCAAATATGTTTACGAGTTGTATAAAGATAAAAATTATAATAAGCAAGAATACTACAAAAGTGGTGGAAAAACTGTCCTAGAAACATTGAGAAAGAGATTTGGTTTGAAAGACTATGTTTCCCCAACAGAAATTGATACTGATAAGAAATTCGTCTTCATCATCGATGAAATCAATCGTGGAGAGATTTCAAAGATTTTTGGTGAACTCTTTTTCTCTATTGACCCTGGTTATCGTGGTGAAAAGGGAAGTGTTTCTACCCAATATGCTAATTTACATGAGACTGATGAGAAATTTTATATCCCTGAAAATGTCTATATCATCGGAACTATGAATGATATTGACCGATCAGTGAATACCTTTGATTTTGCTATGCGTCGTCGTTTCCGTTTTGTTGAAGTTACTGCCGAGAGTCAAGTTGGTATGCTTGATGAGGTGCTTGGTGATAAAGCCGAAGAAGCTAAAATTCGTCTAAGAGACTTGAACGCTGCTATCGAGAACGTTCAGGAGCTAAACAGTCATTATCATATCGGTCCAAGTTATTTCCTTAAGTTGAAGGATGTAGACTTTGACTATGAAATACTCTGGTCAGATTACCTCAAACCTCTTTTGGAAGATTACTTACGAGGTTCTTATGAAGAATCTGAAACTCTTGCAACATTGAAAAAAGCATTTAATCTGACAAATAAAGAGCAAACAGTTCAGCAAGATACTGGTGATGATAATGCGGATAACTGATAATCAGCATAGAATTGCTAGAGAAGATTTTGTCGCAGAATTTCCCAACCTAAGTCAAGCCCTTCTTGATAGAACACTAGATAACCTATCTCGAGAGGACAATATTTTTATTTTCCCAAATGATTTGATGAATTCTCCTGATTTAGACAAGGACCAAAAGATTTTGGAAACAGTTAATCAGGAAATCAAGACAGGGAACGTGATTGGTTTTCTTGGATATGGTCAGGAAAGATTAACGATTTCCTCTCGTTTTTCTGATAAAAGTAACGACCATTTTTTGCATTATCTTTTACAAAAGGTACTTCATATCAATCTGACTAGTTTGGATGTTGGAATATCTCCCGAAGATAAGCTCTATCAGCTTTTGATTTACCTCTTTCCCAAATATCTGCAAGCTGCTCTCCGAAAAGGTCTTTATAAGGAATATCAGCAATTTTTCCATAACGATAGTCATGTGAAGGGAGTGATAGATGTTGGAAATCATCTTAAAAGAAATGTTCCTTTTATGGGAAATATTGCCTATACAACAAGAGAGTTCACCTATGATAATCCCCTCATGCAGTTGATTCGGCATACGATTGAGTACATAAAGACTCAAAAAAGTTTTGGAACACTACTCGATAGTAATCGTGAAAATATGGCAGAAATCGTGCGAGTAACCCCATCTTATAAACTAGCTGATCGTGCTAAGATTATTCGGGGGAATCAATCTAAACCTATACGTCATGCATACTTTCACGAGTACAGAAAGTTACAAGAACTTTGTCTGATGATTCTAAGCCAAGAAAAGCACGGTTTAGGGTATCATGAACAAAAAATCCATGGTATTCTTTTTGATGTTTCCTGGCTCTGGGAAGAGTATATTTACACCCTGTTGCCAAAAGATTTCATACATCCACGAAATAAGGATAAGACGGACGGAATTTCAGTATTTTCTAATCGTGAAAGAAAAGTATTTCCAGATTTTTATCATAAAGAGTTAAAAATAGTTCTAGATGCTAAATATAAAAAACTTGAAGATACTGAAAAAGGAATCAACCGTGAGGACTTATTCCAGCTGATTTCCTATTCTTATATTTTAAAAGCTGAGAAAGCTGGATTGATTTTTCCTAGTATAGAGCGATCAGTAAATAGTGAGATAGGAGAAGTAGTGGGGTACGGAGTCTTGCTTAAAAAGTGGTCTATCCAAATTCCTCAGAATGCTTCATCTTATAATGAATTTTGTGAAATGATGGAAAGCTCCGAAGCAATTTTTAAAAGAAATATTGATAAGGAAGTGGGGAGAAACTAATCTCCTCACTTTTTATATTTAAATTATAAAAACCGAACATTATTGTTTTATAATTGAAATTATTTGACAAAAACTGTACTTTGGTTTATAATAAATCAAGGAAACGTCGCAAAAGGCGTAGGGATGCGCAAGCATAGGTAGGTCATTACAAAAGAAACGAGACATCGATATGTTAAATGAATTTCCAATTTTTGATTACGAAGATATTCAGTTGATCCCAAATAAATGTGTCATTAAAAGCCGTGCAGAAGCAGATACCAGTGTCACACTTGGAAATCACACTTTCAAACTACCTGTTGTACCAGCCAACATGCAGACGATTTTGGATGAGAATGTAGCAGAGCAACTTGCTAAAGGCGGTTACTTTTACATTATGCACCGTTTTGACGAGGCTGGGCGCATTCCTTTTATCAAACGCATGCACGATCAAGGGCTCATTGCTTCCATTTCTGTCGGTGTCAAGGATTACGAGTATGACTTTGTTAGCCGACTCAAGGCTGATGTTCCTGAGTATATCACGATTGACATTGCCCATGGTCATGCGGATAGCGTGATTTCTATGATTCAACATATCAAGAAAGAATTGCCAGATACTTTTGTCATTGCTGGTAACGTAGGAACACCAGAAGCTGTTCGTGAATTGGAAAATGCCGGTGCGGATGCTACTAAGGTTGGAATAGGTCCTGGTAAGGTTTGTATCACAAAGGTAAAGACAGGTTTTGGTACAGGTGGTTGGCAGTTGGCTGCCCTACGCTGGTGTGCAAAGGCTGCGCGTAAACCGATCATCGCTGATGGTGGGATTCGTACTCATGGCGATATTGCTAAGTCTATCCGTTTCGGTGCCAGCATGGTCATGATTGGTTCCCTATTTGCAGGACATATCGAAAGCCCAGGAAAGACGATTGAAGTCGATGGCGAACAGTTCAAAGAATACTATGGTTCAGCTTCTCAATACCAAAAAGGAGCATATAAAAATGTGGAAGGTAAACGCATCTTACTTCCTGCCAAAGGGCATTTGCAAGACACCCTTACTGAGATGGAGCAAGATTTACAAAGTGCTATCTCTTATGCAGGTGGACGCAGGCTTGCTGACCTTAAACACGTTGATTATGTTATCGTGAAAAACTCTATCTGGAATGGAGATGCTTCCCATTAATGGACGCTTAGTCTACCCATAAAAAACTTGTTATTAGAGCAAATTTCTGTTATAATAAGACAAGTTTCCACCCTTAGTGTAATGGATATCACGTAAGATTCCGGTTCTTAAGATGGGGGTTCGATTCCCTCAGGGTGGATGTAAACAGCCTAAGAAAGCCTTAAATAAGGCTTTTTCTTTATCTCGCCTCAAATTTGTCCCTAAAATTGAAAATTTTATTCTAAAAAATGCTCAAATCCCCTCTAGTCCCGTTTTAAAGTGACTCGGAGGGCTTTTTTTGATATAATAAAAGAGACTGTTATCAGTTAGAAAGAGGTTGGTATGAAAGAATTACAAACTGTACTAAAGAAGCGTTTTGCAATCGAATTTGCAGATAAAAAGCTACTGGAAACTGCCTTTACTCATACGAGTTATGCCAATGAGCACCGCCTCTTAAAAATTTCACACAATGAGCGCTTGGAATTTTTAGGAGACGCTGTTCTGCAATTATTGATTTCAGAATATCTGTATAAGAAATATCCTAAAAAACCAGAGGGCGATTTGTCCAAGCTCCGTGCCATGATTGTCCGCGAGGAGAGTTTAGCTGGTTTTGCGCGTGATTGCCAGTTTGATCAGTTTATCAAGCTAGGAAAAGGGGAAGAAAAGTCTGGTGGTCGCAATCGTGACACCATTCTTGGTGATGCTTTTGAAGCTTTTCTGGGGGCTTTGCTTTTAGACAAGGATGTGGCTAGGGTAAAAGAGTTTATCTATCAGGTCATGATTCCCAAGGTTGAAGCAGGTGACTTTGAGATGATTAAGGATTATAAGACGCATCTGCAAGAGTTGCTCCAAGTCAATGGAGATGTGGATATTCGCTACCAGGTGACCTCTGAGATGGGCCCTGCCCATGATAAGGTTTTTGATGTAGAAGTTCTTGTTGAGGGCAAGAGTATTGGAAAAGGTCAAGGGCGTTCTAAAAAATTGGCAGAGCAAGAGGCCGCAAAAAATGCCGTTGAGAAAGGGCTTGATTCATGTATTTAAAGGAAATTGAGATCCAGGGATTCAAGTCCTTTGCTGACAAGACCAGGGTTGTCTTTGACCAAGGTGTGACAGCTGTCGTTGGGCCAAATGGATCTGGAAAGTCAAATATCACAGAAAGTCTGAGATGGGCCTTGGGTGAGTCCAGTGTTAAGAGTCTTCGTGGTGGCAAAATGCCTGATGTTATCTTTGCTGGGACCGAAAGTCGTAAACCGCTCAATTATGCTTCGGTTGTCGTGACTTTGGATAATGAAGATGGTTTTATCAAGGATGCTGGACAAGAAATCAAGGTAGAGCGCCATATCTATCGTAGTGGTGATAGCGAGTACCGAATTGATGGCAAGAAAGTCCGTCTGCGCGATGTACATGACCTTTTCTTAGATACAGGTCTGGGACGAGATTCCTTCTCTATTATTTCCCAAGGGAAGGTTGAGGAGATTTTTAATTCCAAGCCTGAAGAACGTCGAGCTATTTTTGAAGAAGCTGCTGGAGTTTTAAAGTACAAAACTCGTAGAAAAGAAACAGAAAGCAAACTACAGCTAACTCAAGACAACCTAGACCGTTTAGAGGACATTATCTATGAGTTGGACAATCAAATCAAGCCCTTAGCAAAACAAGCCGAGAATGCGCGCAAGTTTCTCGACTTGGATGGTCAACGCAAGGCGATTTACTTGGATGTACTGGTTGCCCAAATCAAGGAAAACAAGACTGAACTAGAGCTAACAGAAGAAGAGTTAACGCAGGTTCAGGAACTCTTGACTAGCTATTACCAAAAGCGTCAAGAGTTAGAAGAAGAAAATCAAAGTCTTAAAAAGAAACGCCAAGATCTCCAAGCTGAAATGGCTAAAGACCAAGGGAGCTTAATGGATTTGACTAGTTTGATTAGTGACTTAGAGCGAAAACTAGCCCTATCAAAACTGGAGTCCGAGCAGATAGCCCTCAATCAACAAGAAGCACAAGCCCGTTTGACTGCTTTGGAAGATAAGAGAAAGACTCTAAGTACAGAGAAGGCTGAAAAAGAAGCAAATCTGGCTCAGTTAGAGGAAAGTCTAGCTGAGAATAACAAGGAACTCAATCGTTTAGAGGCAGAATTGTTGGCTTTCTCAGACGATCCTGACCAGATGATCGAGCTCTTGCGAGAACGCTTTGTCGCTCTTTTACAAGAAGAAGCGGATGTCTCAAACCAACTGACCCGCATCGAGAATGAACTAGAGAACAGCCGTCAGTTATCTCAAAAACAAGCAGATCAAGTTGAGAAACTGAAAGAACAACTGGCTACAGCTAAAGAGAAGGCTAGTCAGCAACAGGCTGAGCTTGAAACTGCCAAGGAGCAGGTTCAGAAATTATTGGCTGACTACCAAGCTAGTGCCAAGGAGCAAGAGGAACAGAAAGTTTCTTACCAAGCCCAGCAGAACCAACTATTTGACCGTCTGGATAGTCTCAAAAACAAGCAGGCTAGAGCTCAAAGTTTAGAGAATATCCTTAGAAATCATAGCAATTTTTACGCGGGTGTTAAGAGTGTTCTCCAAGAAAAAGAACGCCTTGGTGGGATTATTGGTGCGGTTAGTGAACATTTGACTTTTGATGTTCATTATCAAACGGCTCTTGAGATTGCCCTTGGAGCCAGCAGTCAGCACATCATCGTTGAAGATGAGAAAGCGGCGACTAAGGCTATCGATTTTCTCAAGCGCAACAGAGCCGGTCGTGCGACCTTCCTCCCGTTGACAACAATCAAGGCTCGTACGATTTCTAGTCAGAACCAAGATACTATCGCATCAAGTCCAGGATTTCTTGGAATGACTGATGAGTTGGTGTCGTTTGACAAGAGACTAGAAGCCATTTTCAAAAATTTGCTAGCTACGACGGCTATCTTTGATACTGTAGAACATGCGCGTGCCGCAGCTCGCCAAGTTCGTTACCAAGTTCGTATGGTGACACTGGATGGGACAGAGTTGCGCACAGGTGGTTCCTACGCGGGTGGTGCCAATCGTCAAAATAACAGTATCTTCATCAAGCCAGAGCTGGAGCAATTACAAAAAGAAATTGCTGAAGAAGAAGCTAGTCTGCGTTCAGAAGAAGCGACTTTAAAGACCTTGCAAGATGAGATGGCAGTATTGGCAGAAAGATTAGAAGCCATCAAATCTCAGGGTGAGCAAGCTCGTATCCAGGAGCAAGGCTTGTCCCTCGCTTATCAGCAAACTAGTCAGCAAGTGGAAGAGTTAGAAACTCTTTGGAAACTTCAAGAAGAGGAATTAAATCGTCTTTCTGAAGGAGATTGGCAAGCGGATAAGGAAAAATGCCAGGAGCGCCTTGATACTATCGCGAGTGAAAAGCAAAATCTAGAAGCTGAGATTGAAGAAATTAAGTCCAATAAAAACGCTATTCAAGAACGCTATCAAAACTTGCAGGAACAAGTAGCGCAAGCACGCTTACTTAAGTCAGAACTGCAAGGACAAAAGCGGTATGAAGTGACTGATATTGAACGCCTAGGTAGGGAATTGGATAATCTCAATCTTGAACAAGAGGAAATCCAGCGTTTACTCCAAGAAAAGGTTGATAATCTTGAGAAGGTTGATACGGATCTGCTAAGTCAGCAGGCGGAAGAGGCCAAAACTCAGAAAACAAACCTCCAACAAGGTTTGATTCGCAAGCAGTTTGAGTTGGATGATATCGAAGGTCAACTGGATGATATTGCCAGTCATTTGGACCAGGCTCGTCAGCAGAATGAGGAGTGGATTCGCAAACAAACGCGTGCTGAAGCCAAGAAAGAAAAGGTCAGCGAACGCTTGCGCTATCTACAAGCTCAATTAACTGACCAGTACCAGATCAGCTACACTGAGGCTCTAGAAAAAGCGCATGACTTGGAAAATCTCAATCTGGCAGAGCAAGAAGTTAAAGATCTTGAGAAGGCTATTCGCTCACTGGGGCCAGTCAATTTGGATGCTATTGACCAGTACGAAGAAGTCCACAACCGTCTGGATTTCCTAAATAGCCAACGAGATGATATTTTGTCTGCTAAAAACCTACTTCTTGAGACCATCACAGAGATGAATGATGAGGTTAAGGAACGCTTCAAATCAACCTTTGAGGCTATTCGTGAGTCCTTTAAAGTGACCTTTAGACAGATGTTTGGCGGAGGTCAAGCAGACTTGATATTGACTGAGGGCGATCTTTTAACAGCTGGTGTGGAGATTTCTGTCCAACCACCAGGTAAGAAAATCCAATCTCTCAACCTCATGAGTGGTGGTGAAAAAGCCCTATCTGCTCTGGCTCTGCTCTTCTCAATCATCCGAGTTAAGACTATTCCTTTCGTCATCTTGGACGAGGTTGAGGCGGCGCTAGACGAAGCCAATGTTAAACGTTTTGGGGATTACCTCAACCGCTTTGACAAGGATAGTCAGTTTATCGTCGTGACTCACCGTAAGGGGACCATGGCGGCAGCTGATTCTATCTATGGAGTGACCATGCAAGAATCAGGTGTGTCTAAAATTGTCTCGGTTAAGTTAAAAGACTTAGAAGAAACAGTAGACTAGTTACCAAACGATAGCATCTCTTAGGAGGTGCTATTTTTAAAAACTCATAGCTTGAATTGTCTATCAAGGTCAGTTCAGGCGCAAAAAACGACATTTGGGATTTCCTCTTAGCGAAAAGACTGGCTCTATGATATAATAGTTTCATGATTACAACAGTACCTATTAAGAACGAAAAAGATATTGCAGTACCGGGAAAAACAGTCCTTGTACTAGGTTATTTTGATGGCATCCACAAGGGTCATCAGAAACTTTTTGAAGTGGCCAGTAAGGCTTCGATGAAGGACTATCTGCCAGTTGTCGTGATGACCTTTACAGAATCGCCAAAACTTGCCTTACAACCTTACCAACCTGAGCTCATGCTTCACATCGTTAATCATGAGGAGCGGGAGCACAAGATGAAGTGGCACGGAGTAGAGGCTCTTTTCTTGCTAGACTTTAGTAGCAAATTTGCTAGTTTAACGGGTCAAGAATTCTTTGATACCTATGTTAGAGCTTTAAAACCAGCGATTATTGTAGCAGGATTTGACTATACCTTTGGCTCAGATAAGAAAACTGCGGATGAACTGAAGGACTATTTTGATGGAGAGATTATCATTGTTCCTCCAGTTGAGGATGAAAAGGGCAAGATTAGTTCTACACGGATTCGCCAAGCTATTCTTGATGGAGATGTCAAGGAAGTCAATCATCTGCTCGGCACTCCGCTCCCATCTCGTGGAATGGTCGTTCATGGAAATGCTCGTGGGCGGACTATTGGTTATCCAACAGCCAATCTAGTTCTAAGAGACCGAACTTACATGCCAGCAGATGGTGTTTACGTAGTCGATGTGGAAGTGCAGCGTCAGAGATATCGTGGCATGGCAAGTGTTGGAAAAAATGTTACCTTTGATGGTGAAGAACCACGTTTTGAAGTCAATATTTTCGACTTTTCAGACGATATTTACGGTGAGACAGTTATGGTCTACTGGCTGGACCGTGTCCGAGATATGGTCAAGTTTGACTCCATCGACGAGCTCGTAGACCAACTCCAGAAAGATGAAGAGATTGCTCGGAACTGGAAGGATGGAGAGTAGAAGAGTTAAAAAAGTGAACCATATTTTGGGTTTGCTTTTTTTATTTTTGAAAGAAATTTTTATAGCGAGAAACATAATTGAAGGTTGATTGAAAACCTATTAAAATAGTGCTATTCATAACTTTAAAAACCAAAGAAAAGAGACTAATATGATTACAGGAGAATTAAAAAATAATATTGATCAGCTGTGGGAAATGCTGTGGACAGAAAGAAATGCAAATCCTCTAACAAATATTGAACAATTAACTTATCTTCTGTTTATGAAGGATTTGGATAGTGTTGAGCTTGGACGCGAAAGCGATGCTGAGTTTCTAGGGATTTCTTATGAGGGAATTTTTCCAAAAGACAAACCTGAATACCGTTGGTCAACCTTTAAAAATATAGGAGATGCTCAGGAAGTTTATCGTTTAATGACACAGGAGATTTTTCCATTTATTAAGAATCTTAAGGGTGATACTGACGATACAGCTTTTTCACGTTATATGCGTGAAGCCATCTTTCAAATTAATAAACCAGCTACGCTCCAAAAGGTGATTTCTATATTAGATGAATTTCCAACCAGAGGTTCAGATATAGATTTTGATAGTGACACACAGGGAATTAATGATATTGGAGATATCTATGAATATCTGCTATCAAAATTGTCAACCGCAGGTAAAAATGGACAGTTTCGTACGCCTCGTCACATCATCGATATGATGGTTGAGTTGATGCAACCAACTATCAAGGATATTGTCTCAGATCCTGCTATGGGGTCTGCTGGTTTCTTAGTATCTGCTAGCCGTTACTTAAAGCGTAAAAAAGATGAATGGGAAACCAATCCAGATAATATCAACCATTTTCATAACAATATGTTCCATGGAAATGATACGGATACAACTATGCTGAGACTTGGTGCAATGAACATGATGCTACATGGAGTGGAAAATCCACAAATTAGTTATCTTGATTCACTATCTCAAGATAATGAAGAAGCAGATAAGTACACTTTAGTGTTAGCAAATCCTCCATTTAAAGGGTCACTTGACTACGATTCAACTTCAAATGATCTCCTTGCGACTGTAAAAACCAAAAAAACAGAATTACTTTTCCTTGCTCTTTTCTTGCGTACATTGAAACCAGGGGGACGTGCAGCGGTTATTGTACCTGATGGTGTCCTCTTTGGTTCTTCTAAAGCCCATAAAGGAATTCGTCAAGAAATTGTTGAAAATCATAAATTAGATGCTGTAATCTCAATGCCTAGCGGTGTTTTCAAACCTTATGCTGGAGTTTCAACTGCCATTCTCATCTTTACAAAAACTGGAAATGGTGGAACGGACAAGGTCTGGTTTTACGATATGAAAGCAGATGGTTTAAGTTTGGATGATAAACGACAACCGATCAGTGATAATGATATTCCAGATATTATTCAACGTTTCCATCAACTTGAAAAGGAAGCAGAACGTAAGAGAACAGACCAGTCTTTCTTTGTTTCAATTGATGAGATAAAGGAAAATGATTATGATCTATCAATCAATAAATACAAAGAAATCGAGTATGAAAAAGTTGAGTATGAACCAACAGAAGTCATCTTAAAGAAAATCAATGATCTAGAAAAAGAAATTCAAGCTGGCTTAGCAGAGTTAGAAGAATTACTCAAGTAGGGAGATGGATGTATGAAAAAAGTGAAGTTGGGGGAAGTGGTAACTCTGAAAAAGGGTAAGAAAGCCACTATACTTAATGAACAAACGACTCTAAGTCAACGTTATATTCAGATAGATGATTTGAGAAATGACAATAATCTAAAATTCACTGAAAGTTTAAATATGACTGAAGCACTTCTAGATGACATTCTGATAGCTTGGGATGGTGCTAATGCAGGAACAATTGGCTATGGACTATCGGGAGCTGTTGGTAGCACTATTATGGTCTTAAAAAAGAATGAACAATACAAAGACAAGATTATATCAGATTATTTGGGAGTTTTTTTGGAAAGTAAATCGCAGTATTTACGGTATCATTCAACAGGTGCAACAATTCCTCATTTAAATAAAAATATATTACTTGATCTAAAATTAGAATTGTTACGTACCGAAGAACAAGAGAACATTATCTGTATTCTTAATGTCATCAAAAGACTTATTACTAAAAGAAAATGTCAATTAGAGGAGCTAAACTTGCTCGTCAAATCCCGATATTTCGAGGAGGTGGTTGCGTGAAGAAAGTGAAGTTGGGAGAATTAGTTTCTATTCAAACTGGTAAATTGGATGCCAATGCTGCAGTTGTCGGAGGTAAGTATCCATTTTTCACAACAGCAAAAGAAATTTCGTGGATTAACGATTATGTTTATGATGACGAAGTCGTTTTAGTTGCAGGAAATGGAGATTTAAATGTTAAGTATTATAAAGGAAAATTTAATGCTTATCAGAGAACTTATATTTTGAGTAATAATTCTAATGTAAGAATGAAATATCTATACTACTTTCTTGATAAGTATATAGAGGTTTTACGCCACCAGTCAATTGGAGGAGTAATAAAGTATATTAAGCTCAATAATTTATCAAATGCTCAAGTTCCAATGATGAGTATTCCTGAACAAGAAAAGATTATTAAGAATTTGGAGAAAATAGATTATCTAATTTCAAAAAAAAGTCAGCAATACACGGAATTATCAAACCTTGTAAAATCCCGATTGGCAATTCAAAAATCTCTGGAAGAATTGGAAACCTTGAAAAAATCACTCATGCAGGAATATTTCGGTTAAGATCTGAGATGAGATAGCAGTTTTACACTATCGTTGTAATTACCGTAATTATTTGTTATAATACTTCAAAGGAGGAAATCAGATGGTCGTAAAAACAAGAAAACAAGGAAATTCAATCACCATTACGATTCCAAGTGAATTCAATATTCCAAGTGGTGTTAAATATGAAGCAAAATTGTTACCAAGTGGGGAAATTATCTTTACTCCTGAAGAATTGGATCATCAGGTCTCTTATGTTTCTGATGATGCCTTTAACTTAAAATTGGATACAATTTTTGATGAATACGACGATGTTTTCAAAGCTTTGGTGGAAAAATGACAGTCTATCTAACAGAAAAGCAAATTGAAAAAATCAATGCTTTAGCAATTCAACGGTATTCTCCAAATGAGCAAATTCAAACAGTTAGTCCTTCAGCGTTAAATATGATTGTGAACTTACCAGAACAATTTGTTTTTGGCAAGCCTCTTTATCCAACAATTTTTGATAAAGCAACAATATTATTTGTCCAATTGATAAAGAAGCATGTCTTTGCCAACGCCAATAAACGAACAGCTTTCTTTGTTTTGGTGAAGTTTTTACAATTAAATGGTTATCACTTTGCTGTTTCCGTGGAAGAAGCGGTTGATATGTGTGTGACTATAGCGGTAGAAGCTTTAACTGATGAAAAAATGATAAGCTATTCTAAATGGGTTTCTGAACATTCTGTCAGAGAAAAAATAAGCTAGTATGTTGGATTTGAATGAGTATTAGAAAATAAACAGACAATATTAGAATTCTGTAATGCAGAAACTGATATTGTCTCTTTTTATTGATGAGTAATAATGAAAGTGAGAATTTATGGAATCAAAAATTACAATTATCATACAAGAAATGTTACCCCTTTTAAATAATGAACAATTACTAGCATTGCGAGAGAGTTTAGAGCGCCATCTAGTGGATGGAAAAAAGAAGCAGAAGCACTCTAATAATAATCTGTTGCAATTATTCATCACTGCTAAGCAGGTGGAGGGCTGTAGTGCAAAAACAATACGTTATTATCAGAGAACAATTGAAAATTTGTTTCATCATATTAAGGAGTCTGTGACACAACTGACAACCGATGATTTGAGAAGTTATCTAGCAAATTATCAGTCTGAAAAGGATTGTAGTAAGGCGAATTTGGACAATATTCGGCGTATATTGTCCTCTTTTTTTGCTTGGCTTGAGCAAGAGGAATATATCATCAAAAATCCTATTAGAAGGATAAAAAAAATTAAAACAGAACAAACTGTGAAAGAAACTTATACGGATGAACATCTCGAAATTATGAGAGATAATTGTGAAAATTTAAGAGATTTGGCAATGATTGATCTACTAGCATCAACAGGTATGCGTGTAGGTGAACTTGTCCAGTTAAATCGCTCAGATATTGACTTTGAAAATCGTGAATGTGTTGTATTCGGGAAAGGTAAAAAGGAGAGACCGGTTTATTTTGATGCTCGTACGAAAATCCATTTAAAGAACTATATCAATAGCAGAGAAGATAATCATCCAGCTCTTTTTGTTACCTTGCTTGGAAAAGCCCAGAGACTCGGAATAGCTGGTGTTGAGATTCGATTGAGAAAGTTAGGGCATAAACTTGGAATACAAAAGGTTCATCCACATAAATTCAGAAGAACTTTAGCGACTAAGGCAATTGATAAAGGGATGCCTATTGAACAAGTCCAAAAACTACTTGGTCACAGCAAAATTGATACAACCCTGGCCTATGCCATGGTAAACCAAAGCAATGTCAAACATTCACACCAAAAATTCATCTCTTAACTGCAAATCCCGATTTAACGAGATGTTTATATTAAATGACTTTTCATTGAAAAGACTAGGAGAATTAGTTGAAGAAGTCCGATATGGTACTAGTTTACCAGCCACTCTTAATGGTAAATATGGATATTTAAGAATGAATAATATAACTGAAGATGGTAAGTTGAATATACAGAATTTAAAATATATAGATATTCCAGAGAAAGACTTAGAAAAGTATGTAGTAAGAAAAGGGGATGTACTATTTAATCGTACAAATAGTATTGAATTAGTTGGGAAAACATGTATTTATGAATTAAATTTTGATATGGTTATTGCAGGTTACATTATTCGTATTAGAACAAATAATAATATTTTAAACTCTAGATATCTATCCGAATTTTTAAACTTTCCTAGTACAAAGAAGTTTCTAAGGAACATCGCGAAAGGTGCTGTTAATCAAGCTAATATAAATGCAAAGGAATTACAAGATATTTCTGTCCCCCTCCCCCCTCTAGCCCTCCAAAACGAATTCGCAGAATTTGTAGCTCAGGTCGACAAATCACAATTTAACGAGATGTTTGAAGAGTATCCTGACTCAGTATTCTTAGATACATATATAAAAGAGCTAAGAGCAGGTAAAAGTTTAGCTGGTGAGGAAAATAATAAGAATAAAGTATTAAAAACAGGAGCTGTATCGTACGATTATTTTAATTCATCTGAAGTAAAAAATTTACCAATTGATTATATTCCCTTAGATGAGCATAAAGTTGAAATAGGGGATGTAATTATTAGCCGTATGAACACTTCTGAACTAGTTGGGGCTGCTGGGTATGTTTGGGCTATTAATAATGATAATATATATTTGCCAGATAGATTATGGAAGGTTATTCTGAACGATCGAGTAAATCCAGTATTCTTATGGAAACTTATTACAAATGAGAAAACAAAATTAAAAATTAAGAGAATTGCCTCTGGAACTAGTGGGAGTATGAAAAATATTTCGAAATCAAAATTTTTACAAATTAGAGTTCCCCTCCCGCCTCTTTCCCTCCAAAACGAATTTGCAGACTTTGTGGCTCAAGTCGACAAATCACAATTTGCTTGTGAGATCGTTATAAAACTGTGGAGAAATAGCTTGAAATCTAGTATAATATGGGTATCTATTTGTTCAAAGTGAGAGAAAAATGGGAAATTTTGATTTTCTTTTAAATAACGAAGAGTATGAATCTTTTTCAAAACCTTGTATAGAAGCTGAAAATATGATTGCGACATCTACTGTAGCTACTGCTTTTATGGCGCGTCGTGCTCTTGAGCAGGCTGTTCATTGGATATATAGTCACGATTCATATTTAGAAGCTCCCTATCGTGCTACCTTATCTTCTTTGGTATGGGATGATGATTTTAGAGAGATTGTGGATCCAGAGCTCCATAGGCAGATTGTTCTTTTAATTCGATGGGGAAATCATGCTGCACATGGTGGAGAAATTAAGGAACGAGAAGCGATTTTGGCTTTGCATCATTTGTATCAATTTGTCAATTTTATTGATTATTGCTACAGTAACGAGTTTGTGGAGCGTTATTTCGACGAGCAGTTATTGCCACTGTCAGCAAACATCAAGTTTCGAGAAACGCCACAATCTATGGCGAAATTACAAAACAGTTTGCCAGATCTTCCTGATTTCGATGAACAGATGGCTAGTCAGTCCTTAACTATTCAAGAGACTTATACTGAAAAACGTGAAACAGCAGCTCTACGGCAAGATGTATCTTTCCATATCGATCAACTATCTGAAGCAGAGACAAGAAAACTCTTTATTGATATCGATCTCCGTTTAGCAGGTTGGACATTTGAGGAAAACTGTCGTGTTGAGGTAGCCGTTCATGGTTTGAAGCATGGTACAGGAATTGGGTACTGTGACTATGTCCTTTATGGCAAAAATGGAAAAGTTCTAGCAATTGTTGAGGCCAAAAAGGCATCTGTAAATCCAGAAGTAGGGGAGGTGCAGGTCAAGGAATATGCTGAAGTTCTTGAGAAACAAATCGGCTATCGGCCAATTTGCTTTATTACCAATGGTTTAAAGCACTACATACTTGATGGTGTTAATCGTCGCCATATTGCAGGATTCTACTCTCAAGAAGAGTTGCAACTTTTGATGGACAGACGTCACTTGCAAAAACCACTCGAGGATATTTCTAGCAAAATTAGGGACGACATTTCTGGACGTCATTATCAGAAACATGCGATTATAAGTGTCTGTGAAGCATTCTCCAATAATCGGAGACAGGCACTCTTGGTCATGGCAACTGGGTCTGGGAAAACCCGTACAGCGGTTTCCCTAGTTGATATCCTTTCGCGTCATAACTGGGTAAAAAATGTTCTTTTTTTAGCTGATAGAACTTCCCTAGTTAAGCAAGCTTATGATTCGTTTAGGAAATTACTTCCAGATCTTTCAGTTTGTAATTTCTTAGAAGATAAAGATAGTGCTCGATCTAGTCGTATGGTTTTTTCAACCTATCCGACTATGATAGGAGCGATCAGTGATCAAGAAGAAGTAAATCAACGCCCCTTCACTGTTGGGCACTTTGATCTCATCATAATTGATGAGTCTCACCGTTCTATTTATCAGAAATACAAATCAATTTTTGATTATTTTGATGCAAGGATTGTAGGATTAACTGCCACTCCGCGTCAAGATTTGGATAAAAATACCTATAGTTTCTTTAACTTGGAGAATGGTGTTCCAACATACGCATACGATTTGGAAGAGGCTGTAAAAGATGGTTATTTAGTAGCTTATCATTCGATTGAAACTAAGTTAAAACTACCAACGGATGGTCTACATTACGATGATTTATCCCAAGACGAAAAAGAATATTTTGATAGCCAATTTGAAGATGGTAGTTCTGAGAAAGATATTGATCCTGAGGATTTTAATACCTCTATTTTCAATAGAAAAACAGTCAAAATTGTTCTAGATGAACTAATGACAAGAGGAATTCAGACAGCTTCAGGTGACGAAATTGGTAAAACCATTATCTTTGCTAAAAACCATCGACACGCTGAATATATCAGAGATATTTTTAACGAACGCTATCCTGAAAAAGGAAGCGATTATGCTCAAGTGATTGATTATAGCATTAAGCATTATCAAACCTTAATTGATGATTTTAAAATTAAGGAGAAATACCCTCAAATTGCAATTTCTGTTGATATGTTGGATACAGGTATTGATGTACCAGAGGTTGTTAATTTAATCTTTTTCAAGAAAGTGCGCTCTAAAACTAAGTTTTGGCAGATGATTGGTCGTGGAACCCGTCTTTGTAAAGATTTATTCGGACCTGAGCAGGATAAGGAAAATTTCTTGGTATTTGATTATGGTGATAATTTTGAATATTTCAAAGCTGATCCAAGAGAAGGAGATGGCCGTCACATTGTTTCTCTGACTCAACGTTTGTTTAACATCAAAGTGGACTTGATTCGTGAACTGCAGGAGCTTCGTTATCAAGATGATCAGTTTGCTAGAGAATACCGTCAACAACTCGTCTCAGAACTTCATGAACGTATGGTGAGCTTAAATGAGTTAGACTTTAGGGTTCGTATGGTCTTAGATACAGTTTATACTTACAGAAAGTTGGAAAATTGGCAAAATCTAACGACCGTCACAAGTGAAACAATCCAGAAAGATCTTTCTCCGATTCTATTTGAAGAAAATAAAGAAGACGAGATGGCGAGACGATTTGATTTATGGCTGTTTCAGATACAGTTAGGACAACTGTTGGCTAAGCCAGCAACTGTCCATATATCTCAAGTTATGAAAACAGCTAAAGCCCTTGCTAGGGTTGGCAATATACCACAAGTTTTTGCACAGGCTGAAATTATCAGGAAAGTACAAGAACCTGAATTTTGGGAAGAAGTTAGTTTATCCGAGTTGGAAAAAATACGCCTTGCGCTTCGAGATTTACTACAGTTTCTGGATAAACCGGAACGCACTGTATATTATGTCAATTTTGATGATCATATTCTTTCCACTGTCCATGATACTAAGCCATATTTACAAGTCAATGACCTGCGATCTTATAATGAAAAAGTTGAACATTATTTGAAAACTCATCTAGATGATGAAGCAATTTCTAAGTTATACCATAATGAAAAATTGACCTCTCAAGATTTACTTGCACTTGAAACATTGCTATGGGAAAAATTAGGTAGCAAGTCAGATTACCAACAACATTATGAAAATAAGGCAATTCCTAGATTGGTTCGTGAGATTATTGGTTTAGATAGAGAGGCTGCCAATCAAGTTTTTTCTAAATTTTTATCGGATGAGAATCTCAATGCCAAGCAGATTTCCTTTGTAAGATTGATTGTAGATTACATTGTAGAGAATGGTTGCTTGGAGACTAAAGTTTTAACACAAGAGCCGTTTAAATCGTATGGTTCAGTTCAACTACTCTTTCAACACCAACTCCCTATACTTCGTAATATTGTCCAAACAATTGAACTCATTAATGATCGAGCTGGAGAAGCAGCGTAAATAATAAGAGGTTGTAAATGCAAACGCAAGAAGAAGTGAATGTTCTGGTACCGGAAAAATTAGCAGAAATTGAGCGTGATTACGATGTCACAGTTTTGTGGGCTATTGAGTCTGGTAGTCGTGCCTGGGGCTTTGAGTCTCCTGATAGTGACTTTGATGTACGATTTATCTACAGACAAAAGCAAGATTTTTATCTCCGTTTAAATGACCAGCGTGATGTTATCGAGCTACCAATTGACGATACTTGGGATGTGAGTGGCTGGGATTTAGACAAGACTTTAAAACTCCTTTATAAGTCAAATCCAACACTGTTTGAATGGTTACAGTCACCAATTGTCTATCAACAAACGGATTTTATCGAACGCCTACGTCCTCTTGCCAACTAGTATTTTTCAGAGAAAAAAATGCTGTATCATTACTTGAATACTGCTAGAACTCATATGAATAAGTACCTTTCAGGAGACAAGGTCAAACCTAAAAAGTATTTCTATGCGCTGCGTCCCATTTTGGCTTGTCGTTGGATTGAAAAATACCATTCAGTTCCTCCGATTTTATTTGATGATTTAGTGAAAGAATTGCTTCCTGATGAGATGAAAGAGCATGTGTCAAGTTTACTTAATATCAAGGTAAAGGGACCTGAAGGTATGGAAATTGATCCAATTATGCCAATCCAATACTACATCATCAAAAATATCAAAGAGTTGGATGCATACGTTCAAAGTGTTAGTGAGGAAAAGAAAGAGTGGAAAGCTCTAAATCAATTTTTCCTTGAAGAATTAGGGCATGATTGAGGTTGTTTATGGGGAAATGGACATGTAAATGCGGGCAAGCAATGAACGACCACCAAGCGCCCGATCCAAATGCTTATTCAGTTTATTCAGATGAGTTGTTTGAAGAAATCATGAATAAAGCTGACGACCATAATAAAATTTCTTATGAAGACATTTCAGACGCTTCTTTTTATATGTGGAAGTGCCCCGAATGTGGGAGCTTCATGGTTTTTGGAGAAGACGGGGATGGAGATCGTTTTACTTTTTATGAGCGCCAAGAAGTAGAAAAGGTAGAGCCTCTCTTTGATCCAGATCAAGAGTTAAATCTTGTTGTGGTTGAGTTTCAGGAGGGAGGGAATGGCTATACTTATATCTGCGATGACCCAAATATCCATATTGGGCACGCTGTTATTGTCCCAGTAGGGAAGGAAAATACTGAAAAAACTGCTTTAGTTGTACAGAAGTATCATGCCCTACCAAAGGATATCACTTTTCCTGTTGAAAAGTTAAAACGAGTCATCCGTAGGTATTCGCATTTCGACCCACACACTTCAAAAATCGTTTGTAGAAATTTAAAAAAGCTAGGAAGAATTCTAGATGTTTACTCTAAAAAAGCTAACCCCAACTCTCAGCAAACATATTATAGTATCAGAACTCCTTTAGGATATTTCTGGTTAGAATTAAATGGAGTTCCGATTCCAATGAAAATCACACAGATTCAAGTCAAAGATAAAAAATACCAAGTTGATAGCGCCCTTTATATAAAACCTTCAGAGATTAACTGTAGAAGATTCTATGAACTGGAATTATGTGCAGATTTTGATATTGATGCCTCGAGATGGATCAATGTTCTCTCTGATGAAAACGTTTGGTGCAATAGCTGGGAACTAAATGGTCTTCAATTTGGTATTACTGCAGGGGAGTCGCCAGAATTTGAAGACGAAGTTGTAGCAAGAAAGTATAGTCGTGTCCCACTTTATTATGACTGGCACCCTGAATTTGAAGATTATTATGGCTTCAGTTTAGCCTGGAAAAAATACGAGTCTGATAGCGATTTGTCAATAGATTTCTATACAACGTAAAAAAGTTTTAAAACATTGCCCTATACGTCTTTCTATATACTATGTAATAAAAAAAACGAACAACCTCTTTTTCTGTGATGCAGAAGAGAACTTGTTCGTTTTTTTATATCGAATAATAGCATTGGTATGTTTTCAAAAAGTAATAGTCTCTTTTTAAAACACACGATAGACATAAGGATTTTCTGGTTTGTCTACTTTTGTGAAACTCTCAACTTCCAGTGTTGGGAGTTTTTGTTTGAGTTCTTTATGGTAGTGGAGGGTCAGGGTTCCTCTAGCGGTGATCCAAGTATTGTTAGGATACTGGCGTGAGTTCCCCTTTGTCAAGAGTCCATATACACCAGAGTCGGCGATACAGTGGATGATTCCAAAGCGAAAGAGGAACTGGCTATCTGGATGGCTAGGATCGTTATAGACAAAGCCTGTAAACTCGATTTTCTTTCCTTCAAACTCTTGTGGATAGTCATAGAGAACTTCCATGACTTCCATATAGTTTTCATCTGTAACCTGAATGGTTGGCTGGGAGATGTATTTATCAGCTGTAGTCCTCATTTCCTTTTCATAAGCAGATTTGGAAAAATAGGTACTGGTATCGGGTTTGAGGTATTGACTAGATGTACCTTCGCTTGCCTGAATAGCTGTGTCAATTCCTTCAGCAAGCGGGAAATGATAGCCTTTGGCAGATACGGTTCTCGAGTCCAAACTTACTGTCGGAAAGGCAACTCCAATCAACAGAGGTAGTGACAGTAACAGGATGCTGATTTGTCTAGCACGACGACTTTCCATATGGCTGTGAGAGTTGATTTTCTTAATCCAAATGTAGAATTGTACCAGAGCCAAGAGAAGAGAAAGGAACATGGAGATATAGACTAGATAGGAATAGTGGAGGTTGATGTAGTGGCTGAGCTTGCCAGATAGCTTGAGGTAAAGGGTCAGAGCAAAATAGCCCAGTAGAATGAAAAATCGAATCATAGCATCACCCCTATCATGTAAGAATAAAGCAAGACAAGCACTGTCACGATGCCCATGAATTGCCATATGAAGTGGGGTTTGAGGTAGTGTTTCATCATGAGGAGATTTTTGATATCAAGCATGGGGCCGATGACCAGAAAGGCAAGAACAGGAGCAAGACCAAAGCTAGAGAGGAGAGAAGCACCGATAAAGGCATCCGCCTCACTACAGAGGGAAAGGAGAAAGGCAAGAAGCATAAGCAAGAGAATCGCAAGGAGTGGACTAGCACTGATAGAGGTGAGAATCCGAGTCGGGACATAGACTTGCACGATAGCTGCAAAGAGACAACCAAAGACCAGGTAACGCCCCATATCGAAAAACTCGTCAATAGCCTGTATAAAGGCCTGAAACACTTTTCTAGCAGAACTCAAGTGTGAAAAGTCGTGTTCATGACAAGTAATAGAATTCTCTTTTTGAATAGGTTCCTTCCAGAAAAAACCTAGGAAAATCCCCAGAACCAAAGCAATCACAATAGCTCCCAGCGCTCGCAAGAAGGCAAGTTTTATTGAATTGCCAAAGGCAGAATAGGTGGCGAAAAGAACGATTGGATTGATGATGGGAGCAGTCACCAGAAAGGGAACTGCTGTATAGCTGGGCACCTTTTTTTCCAAAAAACGATTGATAATCGGGACGATTCCACACTCGCAAGAAGGAAAGAGAAAACCAATGAAGGTACCAAAAAAGATCCTCCCCCAACGATTGCGAGGAAGAAACTTATAAACTTTATCAGGTGTGATATAGACTTCAATCCAGCCTGAAATGAGACTCCCAATCAGAACAAAAGGAAGGGCTTCAATCATGATGGAGAGAAAAATAGCCCCTGCTTGTAATACACTAGGAGGAAGAGATTGGAAAACAGTCATCTATTTTTTCTTCTCAACTTTTTCTTTTTTGTTTTTGTCATCTGGGAAAGTGACTTGTGTTAAGTCAGGAAGTTTGGCGAATTCTTCAAACATTTTGTCCAAGTCATCGGTTTTTGTAAATTTAACAGCCATGGGCCTACCTCTTTTCTACATTCTACCTCTATTATACTATTATTTTGTGGAAATGGGATTATTTTGATAATCAAAGATGCAAAAACAGATAAGGTGAAACAAGCCTTGTTCCTTATGGTATAATAGGTATATGGATAAAAAATATGAAAAAATTTCCCAAGATTTGGGTGTAACCTTAAAGCAAATCGATACCGTTCTAAGTTTGACGGCTGAAGGGGCGACAATTCCCTTCATTGCACGTTACCGGAAGGACATGACTGGTAGTCTGGATGAGGTAGCGATTAAGGCCATTATCGACCTAGATAAAAGTCTGACAAATCTCAACGACCGTAAAGAAGCTGTCTTGTCTAAGATTCAAGAACAAGGCAAGCTGACCAAGGAATTGGAGGAAGCTATCCTGGCAGCTGAAAAATTATCGGACGTAGAAGAACTCTACCTTCCTTATAAGGAAAAGCGTCGGACCAAGGCAACTATTGCCCGAGAAGCAGGACTCTTTCCTCTTGCTCGCTTGATCTTGCAAAATGTAGATGGCTTAGAGAAAGAGGCCGAGAAGTTTGTCTGTGAAGGATTTGTGACTGGTCAAGAAGCTTTGGCTGGTGCAGTTGATATCTTGGTAGAAGCCCTATCTGAAGATGTCAATCTACGTGCTATGACCTATCAGGAAGTGCTGAGACATTCTAAAATCACTTCGCAGGTCAAGGATGAGAGTCTTGATGAAAAACAAGTTTTTCAGATTTATTACGAATTCTCAGAGACTGTTGGCAACATGCAGGGCTATCGTACCTTGGCTCTCAACCGTGGGGAAAAACTAGGGATTTTGAAGGTCGGCTTTGAACATGCGACAGACCGTATTCTTGCCTTCTTTGCTGCCCGTTTCAAGGTGAAAAATGCCTATATTGATGAAGTTGTCCAACAGTCAGTCAAGAAAAAGGTCTTGCCTGCTATCGAGCGACGCATTCGGACAGAATTAACTGAGAAGGCAGAAGAAGGAGCTATCCAACTCTTTTCTGACAACTTGCGAAATCTCCTCTTGGTTGCTCCACTGAAAGGGCGCGTGGTTCTAGGCTTTGACCCTGCCTTTCGTACAGGTGCCAAGCTAGCCGTCGTTGATGCGACGGGGAAAATGCTGACGACCCAAGTCATCTATCCTGTTAAACCAGCCTCAGCTCGTCAGATTGAAGAAGCCAAGAGAGACTTAGCCGACCTGATCGGTCAATACGGTGTGGAAATTATTGCCATTGGAAATGGAACGGCCAGTCGGGAAAGTGAAGCCTTTGTTGCGGAAGTTCTGAAAGATTTTCCAGAAGTCAGCTATGTTATCGTCAATGAAAGTGGAGCTTCGGTTTATTCTGCTAGTGAACTTGCGCGTCAGGAATTTCCAGACTTGACCGTTGAAAAACGCTCTGCTATCTCTATCGCCCGTCGTTTGCAGGATCCCCTCGCTGAATTGGTTAAAATCGATCCAAAGTCAATCGGTGTCGGTCAATACCAACATGACGTAAGTCAAAAGAAACTATCTGAGAGTCTGGACTTTGTCGTGGATACCGTGGTCAACCAAGTCGGTGTCAATGTTAACACAGCCAGTCCAGCTCTTCTTTCCCACGTAGCTGGACTCAATAAAACCATCTCTGAAAATATCGTTAAATACCGTGAGGAAGAAGGAAAAATCACTTCACGCGCTCAAATTAAGAAAGTTCCTCGTCTGGGTGCTAAAGCCTTTGAGCAGGCTGCTGGTTTCCTCCGTATTCCGGAAAGTAGCAATATCCTTGATAATACAGGAGTTCACCCAGAAAATTATGTTGCCGTCAAAGAGCTTTTCAAACGTTTAGATATTAAAGACCTAAACGAAGAAGCACAAAATAAGCTTAAGTCCCTTTCTATCAAGGAAATGGCACCAGAACTAGATCTTGGCCCAGAAACCCTTAAAGATATTATTGCTGACCTCCTAAAACCGGGTCGAGATTTCCGTGATTCTTTTGATGCTCCAGTTCTCCGTCAAGATGTTCTGGATATCAAGGATCTTGTTGTCGGCCAGAAGCTGGAAGGTGTGGTGCGTAATGTCGTTGATTTCGGTGCATTCGTTGATATCGGGATTCACGAGGACGGCCTCATTCATATTTCCCACATGAGTCGCAAATTTATCAAACATCCCAGCCAAGTGGTGTCTGTTGGGGATTTGGTAACGGTCTGGGTTAAGAAAATCGATACTGAACGTGAAAAAGTCAATCTGTCGCTCCTCGCTCCAGATGAATCTAACTGAGTACGTTCAGTCTGTTTCACTAGAAGACTTTGGTAGACCTTTCACGCACCAAGCCCAGTGGAATTCTCGTCTGCGAACGACAGGTGGACGATTTTTCCCCAAGGATGGGCATTTGGATTTTAATCCCAAGGTTTATCAGGAACTAGGTTTGGAAGTCTTTCGCAAAATCGTGCGCCATGAACTCTGTCACTATCACCTTTATTTTCAGAAAAAGGGTTATCGCCATAAGGACCGAGATTTTAAGGAACTGTTGAAAGAAGTGGATGGACTGCGCTATGTACCACCCTTGAAAACACAATCTCAAAGTGCCTACCTAGTCTATCAGTGCCAATCTTGCCAGCAAACTTATCAGCGTAAGCGTAGGATTGATACCAAACGCTACCGCTGTGGTGTCTGCCGTGGCAAACTCGTCATCTTAAATCGGCCTAAGGACTGATGTTTGTGACCCCGTTTCATGCTATACTACCTGTAAGAATACCGAAAGAGGAAATAATCATGAATACAAAATTTTATAAAATGAGACGAAATCGCATGGTATCGGGAGTTTTAGCTGGTCTATCAGACAAGTGGAATTTTGATGTAACCTTAGTCCGCTTTCTCTTTGCCATTTTTACCATATCAAATTTTGGAGTCGGTGTGATTATTTACATCATCCTAGCCTCTATCCTGCCAACTAAGGAAGAAATCGAAGCAGAAATGTACGGAACAGGACCACGTAAACGCAAGGAAGCCGAGGCCATTGATGAAAATGATGGACGGTTTTGGTGAGTCAGATTTGAAAATAGTTTATAGATACTTTTCTTATTTTTCAAAGAAGTCGGAAAAAGAAGTGAACCTTAACCCTTGCATCCGCAAGGGTTTTCTTCTTGTATTTCATTTGTGGTAAAATATTGATAGCGAAATTGCTTGATATTCTGCAATCTTACAAAAATGTAAGATTAAAGTCTCTTTTGTAAGGTTAGGTTATGGCAAGCCGTCTTTTTTTGCGATAAACTAGACTCATAAAGAACAAAGGAGCAAAACCATGAAAAGAATCTTACAAAAGAAAAGAAGAAAACCAAGTCAAAAAGATATCGAGCGTGTTCAACTAGGATGCGCTATGATGCAAGCACAGTTTCAATTGATGGGATATTAAGAAGGAGATAACAATGACACTTTTAGATGTAAAACACGTTCAAAAAATCTACAAAACACGTTTCCAAGGCAACCAAGTAGAGGCTCTCAAAGATATTCACTTTACCGTAGAGAAGGGTGACTATGTTGCCATCATGGGGGAGTCTGGTTCAGGAAAGTCAACTCTGCTCAACATCCTAGCTATGCTTGACAAACCAACTCGCGGGCAGGTTTACCTAAACGGAACAGACACAGCAACCATTAAAAATTCTCAGGCTTCGAGCTTTCGTCGTGATAAGTTAGGCTTCGTCTTCCAAGACTTTAACCTGCTAGATACCTTGTCTGTTAAGGACAATATCTTGCTTCCGCTAGTATTATCACGAAAACCAATCACGGAGATGATGAAGAAATTGGTGGTAACAGCTGAAAATTTGGGCATCAACCAATTGCAAGAGAAGTATCCTTATGAGATCTCCGGTGGGCAAAAACAGCGGGTTGCAGTAGCACGCGCCATCATCACAGAACCTGAAATTCTCCTTGCGGATGAGCCAACAGGAGCCCTTGACTCCAAGTCATCTGCAGCTCTTTTGGATGTTTTTGACGAAATCAATGAACGCGGGCAAACCATTCTCATGGTAACCCACTCAACAGCTGCAGCCAGCAGGGCTAAGCGCGTTCTCTTTATCAAGGACGGCATTCTTTACAACCAAATCTACCGTGGAGACAAGACAGAGCGTCAGATGTTCCAAGAAATCTCTGATACTTTGACTGTTATGGCAAGCGAGGTGAATTAGTATGTTCCGATTAACCAATAAGTTAGCGGTGTCAAACTTGATTAAAAACCGCAAACTCTACTATCCCTTTGCCCTTGCTGTTCTCTTAGCAGTGACCATCACTTATCTCTTTTACTCATTGACACTTAATCCTAATATTGGCAATATTCGAGGAGGGACAACCATTCAAGCCACTCTTGGATTTGGTATGGTGATTGTCACGCTTGCATCTGCTATTATTGTCCTTTATGCCAATAGTTTTGTCATGAAGAACCGTTCCAAAGAACTGGGTATATATGGTATGCTGGGTCTCGAAAAGCGCCATTTGATCAGCATGGTTTTTAAAGAGCTTCTTATTTTTGGAGCCTTAACGCTGACAGTTGGACTTGGCTTAGGAGCCCTCTTTGATAAGCTAATCTTCGCCCTTCTTCTGAAGTTAATGAAAATGAAGGTGGAGCTCGTTTCGACTTTTCAACCAATAGTCTTCATAATGGTCATCCTTGTTTTTGGAGCTATCTTCCTAGGTTTGATTTTTATCAATGCCTTTCGTATCGCACGAATGAATGCCCTTCAGCTCTCTCGTGAAAAAGCCAGTGGTGAGAAAAAAGGACGTTTCCTGGGCTTGCAAACGATTCTTGGATTAATCAGTTTGGGAGCTGGTTACTATCTAGCAGTGACAGTTAAAAATCCTTTAACTGCACTCATGATTTTCTTTGTGGCAGTTTTATTAGTAATTTTTGGAACCTATCTCTTGTTCAATGCAGGAATCACAGTTTTCCTACAAATCTTGAAGAAAAACAAGCGTTACTATTACCAACCTAACAACATGATTTCCGTATCCAATCTCATTTTCCGTATGAAGAAAAATGCGGTTGGTCTGGCAACGATTGCTATTCTCTCAACCATGGTCTTGGTGACTATGTCTGCTGCAACGAGTATCTTTAAAGGCTCTGAAACTTTCAAGAAAGTCATGAATCCACATGATTTTGGAATTACAGGACAGAATGTTGAAAAAGAAGACATAAATAAACTCCTAGACCAGTATGCTAGTGATAAGGGATTGACTGTTACAAAGAAAGAAGTCCTTACATACAGTAGCTTTGGTGTAGCAAACCAAGAAGGTACGAAATTAACCATTTTTGAGAAAGGTCAAAATCGTGTTCAACCGAAAACCGTTTTTATGGTCTTTGACCAAAAAGACTATGAGAATATGACGGGCCAAAAACTTGCACTTTCAGGAAAGGAAGTTGGATTGTTTACTAAGAACAAAGAACTTCAAGGACAGAAAGAACTGACTCTAAATGACCAGACCTATACAATAAAGGAAGAAATCAAAAAAGATTTTATTCTTGAACATGTCCCAAATCAGTACAATATTCTAACTTCGGACTATAACTATCTGGTTGTTCCTGACTTGAAAGCCTTTCTTGACCAGCATCCTAATTCTTCCATTTTTAATCAATACTATGGTGGTATGAATGTAACAGCTAGTGAGGAAGAGCAACTCAAACTTGCAGATGACTATTCAAAATTCCTTGATGATTTTAATAGAGAATCAAGCAAAGAAGGAAGCTTTATTTACGGAAGCAATCTGGCTGATAGTAGTGCGCAGATGAGTGCTTTCTTTGGTGGGACCTTCTTTATCGGTATCTTCCTCTCCATCATCTTTATGGTGGGAACAGTTCTTGTCATCTACTACAAACAAATCTCTGAAGGCTATGAAGATCGTGAACGCTTTATCATTTTGCAAAAAGTCGGTCTCGATCAAAAGCAAATCAAGCAAACCATCAATAAACAGGTGCTAACTGTTTTCTTCCTCCCATTGCTCTTTGCTTTCCTACACCTTGCCTTTGCCTATCATATGCTTAGTCTCATCCTAAAAGTCATTGGGGTCCTAGATGCGACCATGATGTTGACAGTCACTCTGTCCATCTGTGCTATCTTCCTCATCGTCTATGTCTTAATCTTTATGATTACCTCAAGAAGCTATCGCAAGATTGTGCAAATGTAAAAAAGATACCTCGATGTTTATCGAGGTATTTCTTTATCTTAAATGCTGAAGAGTTGTCCAAACAGGTAAGTCACTGCCATGGTCAGAAGTCCGATACAGAGGTTACGGATCATAGCAGTTTTCGTAGGTGCCTTGCCTAGTTTAGCACTGGTATAGCCAGTGACGAGAAGGGAAAGAGCTACGATAAGAACAGTAGCTGGAATCCGAAAGTCACTTGGAAAGACCGTGATCGAAAGCATAGGAGGAAGACTTCCCAGTACAAAGGCGATAAAGCTAGAAGCGGCAGCATGCCAAGGATTGGTAAATTCTTCGTACTCGATACCGTATTTTTCCTCAACCAAGGCTTTGAGTGGATTTTTTAAAAAGGCCTTGTTGGTCAAAAGTTGTGCGGACGTTTCACACTCACCATTTTGAAGGTAAGCAGCATAGAGAGATTGTTTTGCAGATTCGATGTCTTTATCCAAGAGTAATTGTTCTCTAGCGACAGCGGCTTCTTCCGTGTCTTTCTGAGTGGATACAGAGACATATTCGCCACCTGCCATAGAAAAAGCACCAGCGAGGATAGCCGCCAATCCTGATAAAAAGATAATCCAGATATTGCTCGTTGCACTAGCAACACCGATAACGACTCCAGCAATGGAAATAATCCCATCATTGGCACCGAGAACTCCCGCTCGTAAGATATTGAGTCGGCCTGCAAAGTTTGCATCAATTTCATGTTTTATTTCTGTCATAGTCATCTCCTTTCTCTCCATTATAGAGAAAAGAGAAGGGGAATACAAACTTTTTAAACTATCTGAAAAAAGTTCTACGATTCTAATTTTTAGGCTTTTTGAAGTTTCTCCGAAAAAGTAGTGCTATCCTACTGTACTGGACCTTTTTAAAGTTATCTATGGTATAATAGAAGGTAGATTTATCAATTGGAGAATGAAGGATTTTATGATTAAACTTGTAGCAACCGATATGGATGGAACCTTTCTAGACGGAGAGGGTCGGTTTGATATGGAACGCCTCAAAAACTTGCTTGTATCCTACAAGGAAAAGGGAATTTATTTTGCTGTGGCTTCAGGTCGTGGTATTCTGTCACTGAAAAAGTTGTTTGCGGATGTGCGTGATGAAGTGATTTTTATAGCTGAAAATGGGAGCTACGTTGAGTTTCATGGAGAGGATCTGTACGAGGTTACTATGTCTCGGGACTTTTACTTGAGCACTTTTGAAGCTTTAAAGAAATCACCCTATTTTGATGAAAGAAAAATGCTCCTGACTGGGAAAAAAGCTTGTTATGTATTGGATACAGTGGATGAGACCTATCTCATGTTTAGCCGACACTACAATGAAAACATTCAAAAAGTAGCGAGTCTGGAAGCTATCACGGATGAGATTTTTAAATTCACCACAAATTTTACAGAAGAGACGATAGAAGCTGGTGAGGCCTGGGTCAACGAAAACGTTCCTGGTGTCAATGCCATGACAACAGGTTTTGAATCTATCGATATTGTCTTGGACTACGTTGATAAGGGTGTGGCTGTTGTTGAGTTATCCAAAAAACTTGGTCTAACCATGGATCAGGTTATGGCGTTTGGAGATAATCTCAATGACCTTCACATGATGCAGGTTGTGGGACACCCAATCGCTCCTGAAAATGCGCGACCAGAGATTTTAGAATTAGCAGAAGCAGTGATTGGCCACCATAAGGACCAGTCAGTGATGGCTTATATGGAGGGCTTATAATGGCAGATATTAAATTAATTGCACTTGATTTGGACGGTACTTTGCTGACAACGGATAAAAAGCTGACAGATCGTACCAAGGCGGTCCTCAAAGCTGCGCGTGACCGTGGTATCAAGGTCGTATTGACAACGGGGCGTCCTCTGAAGGCTATGGATTTCTTTCTCAAGGGATTGGGAACAGATGGTCAGGAGGATGAGTACACCATCACCTTTAATGGTGGTCTGGTGCAGAAAAATACAGGAGAGATTCTCAATAAAACAGTTTTTTCAATCGACGATGTGGCACGCTTGTACGAGGAAACTGAAAAACTCGGATTACCGTTAGACGCCATTTCAGAAGGAACAGTCTATCAAATCCAGTCTGACCAAGAAAGTCTCTATGCTAAGTTCAACCCAGCCCTGACTTTCGTACCTGTCGCTTTTGAAGATCTATCTAGTCAGATGACGTATAATAAATGTGTGACTGCCTTTGCCCAAGAACCCTTGGATGCTGCGATTCAACAGATTTCTCCAGACTTGTTTGACCAATATGAAATCTTCAAATCGCGTGAACTCTTATTGGAATGGTCACCGAAAAATGTCCACAAGGCAACAGGTTTAGCGAAATTAATTAAACACCTAGGGATCGACCAAAGCCAAGTCATGGCTTGTGGGGACGAGGCCAATGACCTTTCCATGATTGAGTGGGCAGGTCTGGGAGTTGCCATGCAAAATGCAGTTCCAGCAGTTAAGGAAGTTGCTAATGTCGTTACCCCCATGACCAACGACGAGGAAGCCGTTGCCTGGGCTATCGAAGAATACGTGCTAAAGGAGAACTAGAATATGGGATTATTTGACCGTCTATTCGGAAAAAAAGAAGAGCCGAAAATTGAAGATATAGTAAAAGAAGCTCTAGAAAATCTTGATTTGTCAGAAGAGGTTGAAGAAAACCAAACGGCTATCGAAGAAACTGCTCAGGAAGAGACAGCAAGAGACAAAGTGGAAGAAACTCTTGCTCGAGAAGAACTTCCTCAGATCTTGACAGAAGAAGTTATTGAACCAGAAGCAGTCGAAGAAACTGCTCAGGAAGAGCTTGTGCTAGAATCTGATGAACTGGAACGATTCCAAGAGACGGAAGAAGCTCTAGAAGAAGAGAACCAAGAAACTGTAGAGTTCGAAGAAGGGTTAGCTACTGAAGTAGTAGAAGAAGAACTTCCTCAGGTTGAAGAAACCGTACAGGAAAAATATGACCGCAGTCTCAAGAAAACGCGTACTGGATTCGGAGCACGCTTGAATGCCTTCTTTGCCAACTTTCGTTCTGTCGATGAAGAATTCTTCGAAGAATTGGAAGAACTGCTCATCATGAGCGACGTCGGTGTGCAAGTTGCTTCAAACTTAACAGAAGAACTACGCTATGAGGCTAAACTCGAAAACGCTAAGAAGCCTGACGCACTCCGTCGTGTCATTATCGAGAAATTGGTTGAACTCTATGAGAAAGATGGCAACTACGATGAACAAATCCATTTCCAAGACGGCTTGACAGTCATGCTCTTTGTTGGAGTCAATGGTGTTGGGAAAACAACTTCTATCGGGAAATTGGCTCATCGCTACAAACAAGCTGGCAAGAAAGTCATGTTGGTTGCGGCAGATACCTTCCGAGCGGGTGCAGTGGCCCAGCTAGCTGAATGGGGTCGTCGTGTTGATGTACCCGTGGTGACGGGACCAGAAAAGGCTGATCCAGCAAGTGTGGTCTTTGATGGGATGGAACGTGCTGTTGCTGAAGGAATTGATATCCTTATGATTGATACAGCAGGTCGTCTGCAAAACAAGGACAACCTTATGGCTGAGTTGGAAAAGATTGGTCGCATCATCAAGCGTGTCGTGCCAGAGGCGCCACATGAAACCTTCCTTGCCCTTGATGCTTCAACTGGACAGAATGCCTTGGTGCAAGCTAAGGAATTTTCTAAGATAACACCATTGACTGGAATTGTTTTGACAAAAATTGACGGAACTGCCCGAGGTGGTGTTGTTCTGGCTATCCGCGAAGAACTCAATATCCCTGTAAAATTAATCGGTTTCGGTGAAAAAATCGATGATATCGGGGAATTTAACTCAGAAAACTTTATGAAGGGTCTCTTAGAAGGCTTGATTTAATACAAAATAAATATCCTGCAAGTCAATCTTGCAGGATATTTTTGCTATTCTAAACGGCCATCTTCACGATAGGCGATATCTGGTTGCCAGGTCCATTTGGCTCCATACTTCTCAAGTAAGTCAAAGCTAGCTTGTGGTCCCATGCTTCCAGCTTTATAGTCATGAAGTGGTGCACCGTTTTCAGCCCAGAGTTTTTCGATACGGTCAATCAATTTCCACGAAGCACTTACCTCATCCCAGTGGCTAAAATTGGTTGAGTTGTTGTTCAAAACATCGTAGATTAATTTCTCGTACGGATCTGGTGAGGCTCCAGTAGCAGTAGCATCTGTACGGTAATCCAGAGAGCTTGGTGCCAGATTAAATTCTTCACCGACTTGCTTCCCATTGAGGCTGAGAGAGAATCCTTCAGTTGGTTGGATATAGATGGTCAAGATATTTGGTGCTAATGGTTCTCCAAAGATAGAGTCCATTTGCTTAAAGACGATATTGACATGAGTCCCTTTTTCAGTCAGACGTTTCCCTGTACGGAAGAAGAAGGGAACACCACGGAAGCGATCGCTGTCTACAAAGAAGGCACCAGATGCAAAGGTTTCTGTTGTAGATTCAGGATCGACATTTGGTTCGCTTCGATAGGAAATGTATTTCATGCCATCGATTTTACCAGAGCGGTATTGACCACGGATAAACTGTTCTTTCAATTCTTCCTTAGTTGGATGATAGAGGTTTTTAAAGACCTTAATCTTTTCAGCACGAATCTCATCTTTTGTAAAGCTAGCTGGTTTGTCCATGGCTAGAAGAGAGAGGAGTTGGAGAGTATGGTTTTGCACCATATCACGAAGGGCACCAGATTGATCATAGTAGCCACCACGTTCTTCAACACCCAAGCGCTCTGCAAAGGTAATTTGAACATTATCGATGTGTTCGCGATTCCAAACATTCTCAAAAATCATGTTGGCAAAACGAACAGCAAAGATACTCTGAATCATCTCTTTACCTAGGTAGTGGTCGATACGGTAGATTTGCTCCTCATCAAAGGCCGCAAGGAGATCTTCATTGAGTTTGCTAGCTGTTTCGTAGTCTGTACCAAATGGTTTCTCAACGATTAAGCGCTCAAAACCTTTGCCATCAACAATGTTTTCAGATTTGAGGTGCTTGGCAATAGTTCCAAAGAACTGAGGTGCCATAGACAAGAAGAAGAGCTTGTTGTGTTCAGCTTGGTATTTTTCATTCAGCTCAGCTTGTAATTGGCGCAAAGCAATGTAATGTTCCGTATCATTCACATCATGGCTTTGATAGTAGAAGTGGCTAGCAAATTCTTGGGCTTGCTCGGTACTATCTGCCAAATCAAGGATGGACTCGACAACTACAGATTCAAAATATTCCTTACTCCAAGGTCTACGAGCTGTTCCGATAACAGCAAAATGCTCAGAGAGATTGCCTGATTTATAGAGTCTGAAAAGGGAAGGGTAGAGTTTGCGTTTAGCTAAATCTCCACTCGCACCGAAAATTGTAACAATAACCTTTGATGACATCTAGCTACCTAATTTCTATATTTTTTCCTAGTTGGACTAGGGATGAGATTTTCTCATTGTCATAGCTTTTATTTTATCATAATTTTCAAAAAAATCAAAAATCCAATACGCAATTAAAAAGTGTAAGGAGAACCTTACACTTTCGTTTTATACGTTTAAGACCTTGTCCAAGAACTCTTTTAGACGAGGGTGTTGCGGGTTGTCAAAGATTTGATCTGGTGTCCCATCTTCTAGGAATTCACCATCAGCCGTAAAGATAACACGGTTGGCCACTTGACGAGCAAATCCCATCTCGTGGGTTACGATGATCATGGTCATGCCTTGCTCTGCTAATTCCTTCATAACGTTTAGTACATCTCCAACCATTTCAGGATCGAGCGCAGAAGTTGGTTCATCAAAGAGCATGATGTCTGGATTCATGGCAAGTCCACGAGCGATAGCTACACGCTGTTTCTGACCACCTGAAAGGCTATCTGGATTAGCCTTAGCCTTGTCTGCAAGACCGACTTTTTCCAGTAACTCCATCCCCAATTTTTCAGCTTCTTCTTTGGTCATTCGTTTGTGTTCAATAGGAGCAAAAGTGATATTCTCTAGAACGGACATGTGAGGGAAGAGATTGAAATGTTGGAAGACCATTCCAACGTTTTCGCGAACATGGTCGACATTGGTTGATTTGTCAGTCAAATCATAACCATTCACAGTGATGTGACCACTCGTTACCTCCTCGAGAAGGTTAAGGCTACGGAGGAAAGTGGATTTACCAGAACCAGAAGGACCGATGATACAGACAACATCCCCTTCATAGAATTTAGTAGTAATGCCTTTTAAAACTTCGTTTTTTCCATAATACTTATGCAAATCATTTACATCAATTTTTAGTTTTGCCATTAACGAATCCTCTTTTCTAAGCGTTTCGCTAGTCTAGTCAAAAGCGTGATAATTACAAGATAGAAGATAGCAAGGATTGCATACATCTTGAAACTTTGGTAGTTACGGGCGATGATGATCTTACCAGTTTGGAAGAGTTCCACCAAACCAATAGCAGATACGATGGTTGTATCTTTAAGAGCGATAACGAATTGGTTGACGAAGTTTGGCAACATCAATTTAGTTGCTTGTGGCAAGATAATCTTTCGCATGGTTTTTCCATAAGAGATACCAAGACTGCGACTGGCCTCCATTTGCCCAACTGGAACAGCTTGAATCCCACCACGAACAATTTCAGCGATATAAGCAGCAGCATTGAGTGAGAGGGCTATGGTACCAGCTACAAAGTCGTTAATTGGACTTTGATGGCCTGTAATGGACTCGATGAAGTTTGGAATCCCCCAGAAGATGAAGGCTGCAAGAATCATCAAGGGAATACCACGGATAACATCAACGAAAATCTCAGAGATTAGACGAAGGGATTTGTATGGACTAACACTAAACATACCAAAGATAATACCGATGACAATGGCGATTGCAAATGAAATAAGCGCTAGGGCAAGAGTGATTCCAAGTCCACTAAGAAGTTGTTTGTAGTTGTTTTGAAGCAAGCCCCAGATAGTCGTTTCGTCAACCGTACTTGTAGAGTCAGTTGAAGTTTCGCTAGCTAGATACTTGTCAAGAATCTTTTGGAATTCTCCGTTAGCTTTGAGGTTGGCAAGTCCATTATTGAACATCTGGATCAATTCTGGGTTTGTTCCTTTTTTAACGGCAAAGGCTGTTTCACCGATTGGAGTTCCAGCGATTGGTGTTTTCAATTTTTGACCTTGGCTGATAGAATATTTGAGAACTGGCTCATCATCCATCACAGCATCAATAGATCCAGTGTTCAGACTGTCATACATAGAAGCGCCATCTGCGAAGGTTTTAATCTTATAGCCGTATTTGTTTTGATTCTCAGTAAGGAACGTTTGAGAAGCAGTTCCGTTTTTAACTCCGACAGTTTTATCCTTGAGGTCTTCATAAGAAGCAATGGTGCTTGATTCTTTCACACCGAGAATCGTATTTGCTGTGTAGTATGATTCTGAGAAGTCGAAGGTTTCCTTACGAGCATCTGTTACAGACATACCAGCAATGATACCATCTGCTTGTCCAGCTTGAACAGCACTGATGGCTGCGTCAAATCCTGGGTTGGTAATTTCAATTTCAAAACCTTGGTCTTTGGCAATAGCCTTGATAAGGTCCATATCAATACCAGTGTATTGATTGCTTGAATTTTGAAAGACGAATGGGGCGAAAGATGAGTCGCTGGCAATAATGTACTTGCTTTTCACAGGAGTAGCTTTTTGTCCAGCAGCAGTAGTTGTCGTTGGGCTTGCCGTAGTTGTAGAAGCTGTCCATTTTTGGATGATTTGCTCCAAGCTACCATCCTTCTTCATTTGTGCTAGGGCTTCGTTAAACTCGGTAACCAAGTGTTCATACTTGCTCCCTTTCTTGACACCGAAGGCAAAGCTTCCAACAGCCTCACCATCCATATTGATGCTGAGATCTTGTCCTTGGTTAATCGCATACTCAATAACAGGTTTGTCATCCATGATGGCATTTACAGCACCAGCACTTAAACTGTTATTCATCAAGTCACCTGTATCAAAGGTTTTGATTGAGAAACCGTATTTATCTTTGATACTTTCGAGGAAACGTTGAGCGGCAGTTCCGTTCTTAACTCCAACTGTTTTCCCGCTAAGTTCCTCATATTTGGTGATTTTATTTGCCTTTGTGGTAGCAATGACAACTTTTGTATCATAATAGGTATCAGACATAGTAAAGACATTTTCACGTTCTTTTGTTTTTGTCATACCTGCCATAATAGCATCTGCTTGACCTGACTGCACTGCATTTACAGCTGCGTCAAAGCCGGGATAAGACATTTGGATGTTCCATCCTTTGATTTCTGCGACTTTATTGATAATATCAATATCAATCCCTTTATAGGTTTGATCTGAATCTTTAAACTCAAAAGGCGCGTAAGCTGTATCAGACACAATCTTAACAGTATCAGCTTTTGCCATACCTAGTGAGAAAATGGGAAATAAAATGAGCAAACATGCCAGTATTTTTTTCTTCATTTTTAGTCTCCTTTTCCGAATATTTTTCCATTATATCAAAAAATGAATGAAAAGGCAAATTTTTATATTTTTGTGTCATAAAATATAACATGAATTGCTCGTTCTTATCAGTTTGGAGAAGAGTCTGAAAAGCAAATTTATGGTAAAATAGAAAGATAGAAAAATGCAGATGAGGCAATCATGATTAATCGAATTACAGATAATAAATTTAAACTAGTATCAAAATATGAACCTTCAGGAGATCAACCCCAAGCGATTGAGCAGTTGGTCGATAATATCGAGGGTGGTGAGAAGGCTCAAATTCTGATGGGTGCGACGGGTACAGGGAAGACCTATACCATGAGTCAGGTCATTTCCAAAGTCAATAAACCAACTTTGGTCATTGCCCATAACAAAACTCTAGCTGGGCAGCTCTATGGGGAGTTCAAGGAATTTTTCCCTGAAAATGCTGTTGAGTACTTCGTATCGTACTATGATTATTACCAACCTGAGGCCTATGTCCCTTCGAGTGATACTTATATTGAAAAGGATAGCTCGGTCAATGATGAGATTGACAAGCTTCGACACTCAGCGACTTCAGCACTTCTGGAGCGTAACGATGTCATCGTTGTGGCTTCAGTCTCTTGTATTTATGGTTTGGGTTCTCCTAAGGAATACGCTGACAGTGTTGTCAGTCTGCGTCCAGGTCTTGAGATTTCTCGTGATAAACTCTTGAATGACTTGGTCGATATACAGTTTGAACGTAATGACATTGATTTCCAACGGGGAAGATTTCGAGTTCGCGGGGATGTGGTGGAGATTTTCCCAGCTTCCCGAGATGAACACGCTTTTCGAGTAGAATTTTTCGGGGATGAGATTGACCGTATCCGTGAAGTTGAGACTTTGACAGGTCAGGTATTGGGAGAAGTGGATCATTTGGCGATTTTCCCAGCCACTCACTTTGTGACCAATGATGACCATATGGAAGTTGCGATTGCCAAGATTCAGGCAGAGTTGGAGGAGCAGTTAGCTGTCTTTGAAAAGGAAGGTAAACTGCTAGAAGCCCAGCGTTTGAAACAGCGGACAGAGTATGATATCGAGATGTTACGTGAGATGGGCTATACAAATGGGGTTGAGAACTACTCTCGTCACATGGATGGTCGTAGCGAAGGAGAGCCCCCTTATACGCTTCTCGACTTCTTCCCAGATGATTTCTTGATCATGATTGATGAAAGTCACATGACCATGGGACAGATTAAGGGCATGTACAATGGAGACCGTTCTCGTAAGGAAATGTTGGTCAATTATGGTTTCCGTTTGCCATCAGCCTTGGACAATCGTCCTCTTCGTCGTGAGGAGTTTGAGAGTCACGTTCATCAGATTGTTTATGTTTCAGCGACACCTGGTGACTATGAAAATGAACAGACCGAGACAGTAATTGAGCAAATCATTCGTCCAACAGGGCTTCTAGACCCAGAGGTGGAAGTCCGTCCGACTATGGGACAGATTGATGACCTCCTAGGTGAAATCAATGCTCGTGTTGAAAAGAATGAACGAACCTTTATTACAACCTTGACCAAGAAAATGGCAGAGGACTTAACCGACTACTTCAAGGAAATGGGTATCAAGGTCAAGTATATGCACTCGGATATCAAGACCTTGGAGCGGACTGAGATTATTCGTGACCTGCGTTTGGGTGTCTTTGATGTCTTGGTCGGAATTAACCTGCTCCGTGAAGGGATTGACGTTCCTGAGGTAAGTTTGGTTGCCATTCTAGATGCTGACAAGGAAGGTTTCCTTCGTAACGAACGTGGACTTATCCAGACTATTGGACGTGCTGCTCGTAACAGCGAAGGGCATGTGATTATGTATGCGGACACGATGACTCAGTCTATGCAACGTGCCATTGATGAAACGGCTCGTCGTCGGAAAATCCAGATGGCCTATAATGAAGAACATGGTATTGTACCACAAACCATTAAGAAAGAAATCCGTGATCTTATTGCCGTGACCAAGGCAGTTGCCAAGGAAGAGGACAAGGAAGTCGATATCAATAGTCTCAACAAACAAGAACGCAAAGAACTCGTCAAGAAACTAGAGAAACAAATGCAAGAAGCCGTCGAAGTGCTTGACTTTGAACTGGCAGCTCAGATTCGTGATATGATGTTGGAAGTCAAGGCGTTGGGGTAGAGAAAGGAGAAAAATAAATGAATCTTACTATCAAAAAGATGGAAACTCCTGAAGAGATAGAAAGTAAATCCCTCGTTCACTGGCAAACGTGGAGAGAGGCTTATGACGACCTTTTGCCTGCAGAATTTCAGGAGACAATAACATTAGAAAGATGTCGATTCTTTAGTCAAAAGTATCCAGAAAATACATTGATTGCGATAGATGGCATGAAGGTAGTTGGTTTTATCAGTTATGGAAACTTTCGTGATGAGACTATTCAAGCTGGTGAAATTATGGCTTTATATATTTTAAAAGACTATTATGGAAAAGGTATCGCACAAAAGTTAGTGAAAGCAGCTTTGAATGCTCTTGATCATTTTTCTGAAATTTTCTTATGGGTATTGAAAGATAATAAGCGTGCTATTTCTTTCTATCAAAAAATGGGTTTTACTTTTGATGGACAAGAAAAGATGCTTGACCTTGGAAAACCTATAAAGGAAAAACGGATGGTATTCTATTCTAAATAATTTTAAAAAGTAAAAGCTAATGGCTCTGGTACCAAGTCTGAAAATTTAATAAATTAGAAAGTGAGTAAATTTATGTCCCGTTCCCAATTAACGATTTTAACAAACATTTGTCTGATTGAAGATCTTGAAAATAAGCAGGTAGTTATGCAATATCGGTCTCCTGAAGAGAATCGCTGGTCTGGTTATGCCTTTCCTGGAGGCCATGTAGAAAATGGAGAGTCTTTCGCAGAGTCTGTCATTCGTGAAATCTATGAAGAAACAGGATTGACTATTCAAAATCCTCAACTTGTCGGCATTAAAAATTGGCCTCTGGACTCAGGTGAGCGCTACATCGTCTTTTGCTATAAGGCGACAGAGTTTAGTGGAAATCTCCAATCTTCAGAAGAAGGAGAAGTATCTTGGGTGCAAAAAGACCAGATTCCAAACTTGGATCTGGCCTATGATATGTTGCCTTTGATGGAAATGATGGAAGCACCTGACAAGTCTGAGTTCTTCTATCGCCACCGTACAGAGGACGGCTGGGAGAAAGAAATTTTCTAGTCTTTTACCAAATAACCTAACTGATCTAAGGCCTCCTCGATATAGTGGAGGTCTTGTTGTGTCTCAGCTTCAACAAGGTGGTAATGGATGCCGTCTGTCAATTCAGAAAGGGGTCTAAAGTCTGAATTCTCGACTTGTTCCAGAAAGTGCTGGACATCTCGGCGACAGGTGAGTTTGAGATGGGTTTCAATTTCGCCATAAACGGGATGATCGATTAAGATATTTTGAACGCGTCCGCCATTATCTACAATGGCTAGAAGTTCCTGCCCGATTTCTTCCAGTTCATGTTTCACTTTAAAAAGTTTGTGGACGTAGGGGGTGGCATCATTTTCTTTGTAGATATAACCACGATTGGTGGATAGGATAGGAGCACCATCTGCTCGGAGAATAGCGATATCCTGTACAATGACTTGGCGCGTAACATGAAAGTGTTCAGCCAAGGTTTGACCATTGAGGGCTTTTGGTGCCTCTTTTAATAGTTTGAGAAGAGCTTGTTTGCGATCCGTTGTCATAGTTTTTCCTTTTAGCGACGTTTTCGAAGCACTTTATAGACAGCTAGTGCTAATGTATAGTCTACCATACTATGGACAATTGTGCCAAATCCAACTAGGACGAAGAGAACATAAAACATATTTTCAACGTTTGTCCCTGAAGTAGCATAGAAGATGATACAAGCTAGTACTTCAGCGATAGCGTGAACAACACCCAAAACAAAGTTAAAAATCCAAGATGCCTTTGGTTTATCCAAGGTTTCAGGGAATTTTTTTAAGTAAAATGCTCCCAAAATACCAAAAACGATGTGAGAAAAGGCGCGTAGGACGATAACCATAGGGTAGCCTGCCATCAGGAAACCGAGACTCGAAGCAATAATCACAAAAGCAGCCATCAAAGGTGATAGGAACATGGCGATAAAGATGGCGATATGGCTTCCTAAAGTGTAAGAAGCTGGTGGGATGACGATTTTAAAAGGCATAATGATTGGAATCAAAATCGCGATTGCTGTGAGCAGTGCAGTCATGGTCATAAACTGCGTTTTTTTCCGTATATCCATAAGAACCTCCATTTATCTGTATATACACAAGTATAGTACAATAAATAATCAGTTAAGTCAAGAAGCATTAGTGATTTTTAATGGATATTTGGTTAAATGTGGTAAAGAATACTGGGAACTTAATTCTTATGTTTTAACTACTAAACTCCACCTTCAGAACGAAAGTGGAGTTGTTTTTTTATTTCTTCAAGGTTTCGAGACGTGGGACAATCATTACAGTCAAGATGGCTGAGATAACCAATTCGGCGATTGAGTTTGTAGAGATGACAGTTGCTAGGAGTTTTTGGATATTGCCGTCGAAGACATTTCCAAAAAGGAAGAAGATTCCCCCGAGGACAAAGACGGTGTTGGTAAGGGAACCGAGAGCACCAGCAAAGATGAGACCCGTTCTGTTTTTTAATAATTTATAAACCAAGTAAGGTGTCAGCCCAATCAAAACGCGAGGGACAATAGCGATAATCGCAGAATAAATGTTTCCGTTCGGTACGAATGGAGAGAAGAGGTAGCTGGTTGGAAGGATGGTAATCGTGTTTACCGTTAAGCTCAATAGCCCCATAAGAAAACCAAGTGTAACTCCAACTCGAGGACCATAAATAATGCTGGCAATAATGACCGGAATATGAACGATAGTTGGTTTAATTGGAAATGGGAAAAGGTTAAATAGGAGAGAGCTCAAAAAGTGGATAACGAGCATAACTGCAAAAAAGATAGCAATTGGAGCAATGTTAGAGCGTTTGTTCATCGAGGGTTTCCTTTATTCTTTCTAATATAGTATTCAGGTCAGCTAGGGCGCCTTTGCCGTGATCGCCACAGGCTAGTAAAGATTCTTTTGGGGAGATAATTTGATAACCATAGGTCTCTAATGTTTTTAGATTAGCCTGAGTCGCCGGATGGTCATACATTTTTGTATTCATGGCTGGTGCGACTAACTTTTTGACGTGGTCTGGCAGGGCAAGCGCTGTGCTTGTTACCATGTTGTCAGCAAATCCGTGGGCTAACTTTGCGATGGTATTAGCAGTAGCGGGTGCAACGATAAAAAGATCAGTTCTTTTACCTAGTTCGATATGATTGACTTGATCAGGATAGGGTTCCTTCATGACATCAAGGTGGACAAGATTTTGAGAGAGAACCTGTAGTGTCAACGGTTGGATAAACTCTCTCGCTGCCTCAGTCATTAAGACAGTGACATGATGGCCTTGTTTCTTCAAGGAACTGACCAGGTCAGCTGATTTATAGGAGGCAATGGAACCAGTCACTGCGATCAAAATATTTGCCATGGCTTTCCTTTCTATGAATCGTATGCTTGAATTTTTTCAAGAAGGAGGTTTGCAATTTCCTCTTTGGTTTGAACAGTTTGAAGATGATCATTCTCAACAAAGATTGCGCGATGCTGATTTGCTGAAATTTGAGTGAGGTCATTTGCAATGATTAAGTCTGCTTGGTTCTTGATAAGGCTTTTTCTAGCAATTTCTATGAGATAATCTTCAGAGACATCAACCAACAGTTTGAAACCAATCAGATGAATAGCTGGATTCCATTCCTTGACTAGAGAGATGATTTTGGGTGTTTTTTTCAGGAATAAAACCTGAACCTCGTCAGTTGAAGAAATCTTAGCTTGATGATTCTGCTTGTTTAAAAAATCTTCCAAATTAGAGCTAGCCTGAACCTCCTCAAGCCCCGTCATATAAACAGGTGTGTAGTCAGATACAGCCATTGAATGAATCAAGACCCGGTAATTTGGAACTTGCTCTTTCATCTCAAAAAGGAGATCATTGGTGTTCTTAATTTCTCGAATGATTAGATTAGGATGAGCTTCTGGCTTCAAAGCTCGTTTTGTCGTTATCAAACAAACCTCATGACCAGCAGCAAGTAGGGCTTCGGTTATGATTTTCCCCAAGCGACCAGTCGAGTGATTAGTGATAGAGCGGACGCTATCGATTGCTTCACTGGTACCGCCTGACGTAACTAAAATTTTCATAGGACTATTGTACCAAAAAATAGAATAGAATCAAAAGAAAGCGTTTGTTTTTTTATCTAATTTTCCAGCAAGATTATAGTTTTTGGCTATAAAAACTTATAAAAAGTAAAAAAGACGACTAAAATCGGCCTTAAAACTTTATGTTTATAAACTTTACTAAGCTTTTTGTATGTGAAAAAACTTTTTTTGTGTTATAATGAGTTATCATATTAGAGGTTAGAGGAGTTTTGAATGAAAACAGATATTGAAATCGCACAGAGTATTGAGTTGAAGCCAATCGTTGATGTTGTTGAGAAACTTGGTATTTCTTACGACGATTTGGAATTGTACGGGAAGTATAAGGCTAAACTCAGCTTTGATAAAATTCGTGCAGTTGAGAGCAATCCAGTTGGAAAATTAATCTTGGTTACTGCCATTAACCCAACACCTGCAGGTGAAGGGAAATCAACCATTACCATTGGTCTTGCGGATGCCTTGAACAAGATTGGCAAGAAAACCATGATTGCTATTCGCGAACCGTCACTTGGTCCAGTAATGGGGATTAAAGGTGGTGCAGCCGGTGGTGGTTATGCGCAAGTTCTTCCAATGGAAGACATCAATCTCCACTTTACTGGAGACATGCATGCTATCACAACTGCCAACAATGCTCTTTCTGCCTTGATTGACAATCACTTGCACCAAGGAAATGAGTTGGGAATTGACCAACGTCGTATTCTCTGGAAACGTGTTGTGGACTTGAACGACCGCGCACTTCGTCATGTGACCGTTGGACTTGGTGGCCCTCTAAATGGTATTCCTCGTGAGGATGGTTTCGATATTACCGTCGCTTCTGAAATCATGGCCATTCTTTGCTTGGCGACCGATATTGAAGATTTGAAACGTCGTTTGGCGAATATCGTTATCGGTTATCGTTACGACCGTACACCAGTTACTGTTGGTGATTTACAGGTTGAGGGAGCTTTAGCATTGATTTTGAAGGATGCTATTAAGCCAAATCTCGTTCAGACAATTTACGGAACGCCTGCCTTTGTACACGGTGGTCCATTTGCTAATATCGCTCATGGATGTAACTCTGTTTTGGCAACAAGTACAGCCCTTCACTTAGCTGATTACACAGTTACTGAAGCTGGTTTTGGTGCAGACCTTGGCGCTGAGAAATTCCTTGATATCAAGACGCCAAACCTGCCAACATCTCCAGATGCTGTTGTCATCGTCGCAACCCTCCGTGCCCTTAAGATGAATGGTGGTGTAGCTAAGGACGCTCTTACAGAGGAAAATGTGGAGGCGGTCCGTGCCGGTTTTGCTAACTTGAAACGCCACGTTGAGAATATCCGTAAGTTTGGTATTCCAGCAGTTGTTGCGATTAATGAATTTGTCACTGATACAGAAGCTGAAATCGCAGCCTTGAAAGAACTCTGTGCCTCAATCGATGTGCCAGTTGAGTTGGCTAGTGTCTGGGCTGATGGTGCAGAAGGTGGAGTAGCTCTTGCTGAAACGGTTGTTAAGACTATCGCAGAAAACCCAGCTAACTACACTCGTCTTTATGACAACGACCTTTCTGTCCAAGAAAAGATTGAAAAGATTGTTACTGAAATCTATCGCGGTACAAAAGTCAACTTTGAGAAGAAAGCTCAAACGCAAATCGCCCAAATCGTTCAAAACGGTTGGGACAAATTACCAATCTGTATGGCTAAAACTCAATATAGTTTCTCAGACAATCCGAATGCCCTTGGAGCGCCAGAAAACTTTGAAATTACCATTCGTGAATTGGTACCAAAATTGGGTGCAGGCTTCATCGTTGCCCTTACTGGTGATGTCATGACCATGCCAGGACTTCCAAAACGACCAGCCGCACTCAATATGGATGTTGAAAGTGACGGAACCGTTCTAGGATTGTTCTAGTATATTGCAATTGATTTCAAATGAGTTTGGAAAAGCTATCCAAGCTCATTTTCGATTTTAGAAAGAGAAATATATGCCAACCATTCGAACAGTAAGGGAGTCTGATATTCCAGACCTACTTGTTATTTATGCTCCCTATGTCCTTAATACAGCCATTACATTTGAATATGAGGTGCCAAGTGTTGAAGAATTTCAAAGAAGAATCCAAAAGACCTTGCTTAAATATCCTTATCTAGTGCTAGAGGAAGAAGGAAAAATTTTGGGATATGCCTATGCTTCCACCTATTATGATAGGAGAGCCTATGATTGGTCAGTCGAAGTGTCAATTTACTTGCATCAAGAAGCCAAAGGTCGAGGGTTAGGGAGTCTACTCTATGACTGTCTGGAGGAAGAACTAGTGTCTAGGGGTTACTTACGCTTCTTAGCTTGTATCGCTTTGCCAAATGATAGGAGCATTTCTCTTCACCGAAAGAGGGGCTATGAACAAGTGGCTCATTTCCCTAAGATAGGCTATAAGTTTGAAAAATGGCATGATATAGTTTGGATGCAAAAGTCATTGACTCCTCCTGATGATATGAAAGAGTAGAATTCCACACGCAACCAGTCTAGGTAAAGATATTTTCCCTAATTTCTGATATAATAGAAACATTGACTTCAAGAGTAAGGAAGAGAAGATGAACGCATTATTGAATGGAATGAATGACCGTCAGGCTGAGGCGGTGCAAACGACAGAAGGCCCCTTGTTAATCATGGCGGGGGCTGGCTCTGGAAAGACTCGTGTTTTGACCCACCGTATTGCTTATTTGATTGATGAAAAAATGGTCAATCCTTGGAATATCTTGGCCATTACCTTTACCAACAAGGCTGCGCGTGAGATGAAGGAGCGTGCCTATAGCCTTAATCCAGCAACCCAGGACTGTCTGATTGCGACTTTCCACTCTATGTGTGTTCGTATCCTACGTCGCGATGCAGATCATATTGGTTATAACCGAAATTTCACTATTGTAGATCCAGGAGAGCAACGAACTCTCATGAAACGCATTCTCAAGCAATTAAACTTAGATCCGAAAAAATGGAATGAACGGAGCATTTTAGGGACTATTTCAAATGCTAAGAATGACTTGATTGATGATGTGGCTTATGCTGCTCAAGCTGGTGATATGTATACGCAAATCGTTGCTCAGTGTTATACGGCCTATCAAAAGGAGCTTCGTCAGTCTGAGTCCGTTGACTTTGATGATTTGATTATGCTGACCCTGCGTCTCTTTGATCAAAATCCTGATGTTTTGACCTACTACCAGCAGAAGTTCCAGTACATTCACGTTGATGAATACCAAGATACCAACCATGCCCAGTACCAACTGGTCAAACTCTTAGCTTCACGCTTTAAAAACATCTGCGTAGTCGGTGATGCGGACCAGTCTATCTATGGTTGGCGTGGGGCTGATATGCAGAATATCTTGGATTTTGAGAAAGATTACCCTAACGCCAAGGTAGTTTTGTTGGAAGAAAATTACCGTTCAACTAAAACCATTCTCCAAGCGGCCAACAACGTCATCAAAAACAATAAAAACCGCCGTCCCAAGAATCTCTGGACCCAGAATGCGGATGGAGAGCAAATCGTTTATTATCGCGCAAATGACGAACAAGATGAGGCTGTTTTTGTAGCAAAAACTATCGACGAACTTGGTCGTAGTCAAAACTTCCTTCACAAAGACTTTGCAGTTCTTTATCGAACCAATGCGCAATCTCGTACTATTGAGGAAGCCCTGCTCAAGTCCAATATTCCTTATACTATGGTTGGAGGGACCAAGTTCTACAGCCGTAAGGAAATTCGCGATATTATTGCCTACCTTAATCTTATTGCTAATTTGAGTGATAATATCAGTTTTGAGCGCATTATTAACGAACCTAAACGCGGAATTGGCCCAGGAACCGTTGAGAAAATCCGCGACTTCGCTAACCTACAAGAGATGTCCATGCTAGACGCTTCAGCCAATATCATGTTATCTGGTATCAAGGGTAAGGCAGCTCAGTCTATCTGGGAGTTCGCCAATATGATTTTGGATTTGCGGGAAAAACTGGATCAATTAACTATCACCGAGTTAGTGGAAGCTGTTCTAGAAAAAACAGGTTATGTCGATAATCTTAATGCTCAGGCAACCTTAGAGAGCAAGGCTCGGGTTGAAAATATCGAGGAATTTCTTTCTGTTACCAAAAACTTTGACGACAATCCTGATAGCCAGGAAGAAGAAACTGGTTTGGACAAACTCAGTCGTTTCTTGAATGACTTAGCTTTAATCGCAGACACAGATTCAGGCAGTCAGGAGACATCAGAAGTGACCTTGATGACCTTGCACGCTGCTAAGGGACTCGAGTTTCCGGTTGTCTTTATCATTGGGATGGAGGAGAATGTCTTTCCGCTTAGCCGTGCGGCTGAAGATCCTGATGAGCTGGAAGAAGAACGCCGTTTGGCCTATGTCGGTATCACACGCGCTGAAAAAATTCTCTATCTGACCAACGCCAACTCACGCTTGCTTTTCGGTCGTACCAACTACAATCGTCCGACTCGTTTTATCAATGAAATTAGTTCGGACTTGCTTGACTATCAAGGCTTGGCTCGACCAGCGAATACTAGTTTTAAGGCTTCTTATAGCAGTGGTGGGATTGCTTTCGGTCAAGGTATGAGCTTAGCTCAGGCCCTTCAAGAACGGAAACGCAATGCCGCACCAAGCTCTATCCAGTCAAGTGGTCTCCCATTTGGACAATTTGCAGCTGAAAATAAAAATGATACGAGCGATACCAACTGGTCTATTGGGGATATTGCCCTTCACAAAAAGTGGGGTGAAGGAACAGTCCTTGAAGTGTCGGGTAGTGGCGCTACTCAGGAATTGAAAATCAATTTCCCAGAAGTGGGTCTGAAAAAACTCCTAGCTAGTGTTGCCCCAATTGAGAAAAAAATCTAATTTTCCATCCTTCTCACGAATAATAAAGTGAGGAGGATTTTTATGTACAGTATTTCATTCCAAGAAGATTCACTTTTGCCTAGAGAAAGACTGGTTAAAGAAGGAGTAGAGGCACTGAGCAATCAAGAATTGCTAGCTATACTACTCAGAACTGGAACACGTCATGCCAACGTTTTTGAAGTTGCTCAAAAAGTCTTGAATAGTCTCAACAGTCTAACTGATTTGAAAAAAATGACCCTGCAGGAATTGCAGAGTCTGTCTGGTATTGGACGGATTAAAGCCATTGAACTACAAGCAGTGATTGAACTGGGACACCGCATTCACAAACATGAAACCCTTGAGATGGAAAGTATTCTCAGTAGTCAAAAGCTAGCCAAGAAAATGCAACAGGAACTTGGCGACAAAAAACAAGAGCACCTAGTGGCGCTCTATCTCAATACTCAAAATCAAATCATCCATCAACAGACCATCTTTATCGGCTCTGCGACACGCAGCATTGCTGAACCGAGGGAAATCCTTCACTATGCCCTCAAGCATATGGCTACCTCTGTGATTCTCGTTCACAATCATCCATCCGGTGCCGTATCTCCTAGTCGAAATGACGACCATGTCACTAAGTTAGTCAAGGAAGCTTGCGAGCTGATGGGAATCGTTTTCTTGGACCATCTGATTGTCTCGCACTCGGATTACTTTAGTTACCGTGAAAAGACGGATCTGATTTAGAGTTCATTAACAACATAGTCAAACAATGTTTTATCTTTGGGGCGGTTTTCAAAGAGAAATTCAGGGTGCCATTGAACACCAAGATAAGGAAAGCCGTCCGTAGTTGTCACAGCCTCAATGATTCCATCTTTAGGATCATGTGCTACAACCTTAAGATTAGGAGCTAGATCTTTAATACTCTGGTGGTGGAAGGAGTTGATATGAGAGATTTCTCCATAGATTTCTCGGAGAATGGTATCAGGTTCCGTTACGAGGCGTTGAGTCGTGTATTCGGCTGAACAGTCCTGCCAATGATCCTCGATATCTTGGTGAAGCGTACCTCCCATAGCGACATTGAAAAGCTGAGTACCACGGCAAACAGAGAAAATTGGTTTCTTTTGCCTAATCGCTTCTTTGATAAGTGCTAGTTCAAAAATATCTCTTTGAAGATGGTAGTCATCGCTGTCAATGGTTTTAGGCTCACCATAGTATTTTGGATCAACATTTTGCCCACCCGTTAGGATAAGCTTATCAATGATACTGATGTAATGGGTAGCCATTTCTTGATCACCAATCGGTAGGATGATTGGAATTCCGCCAGCGTCCTTGACTCCTTCAACAAAGCCCTTTGCTGCATAGCTCATCATGATGTCATCATCTGGATGAGCTTTTTCATTTCCTGTAATCCCAATAACTGGTTTTTTCATAAATGCTTTCGCTTTCTAATCCTCTTTACGCATAAAATAGAGGAGAGTTTGGAGTTCGCTTGTCAAATCGACATACTGAACGACCACATCTTTTGGAAGGTGGAGGTGAACAGGGGAAAAACTGAGAATACCTTTTATACCTGCATCGACCAAAAGATTGGCGACTTCTTGTGATTTAACACTTGGAACAGTTAGGATAGCAGTTTTAACATCTGCTTCTTTGATTTTTTCTTTAATTTGAGAGATACCATAGATTGGAATTCCATCAGGTGTTTGGGTTCCAACTTCTGGATGGTCATCTAGGTCAAATGCCATGATGATTTTCATCTTGTTACGCTCATGGAAGCGATAGTGGAGAAGGGCATGCCCCATATTCCCAATCCCAACCAACATAACATTGGTAATGGAGTTGTCATTTAGGAGGTCAGCAAAAAAAGTCATCAGTTTTTTAACATCATAACCAAAACCACGACGACCTAGTTCACCAAAATAGGAAAAATCACGACGAACAGTCGCAGAATCGATACCAATAGCCTCTGCAATTTGCTTGGAGTTGGCACGTTCAATTTTTTCTGCATGAAATCTCTTGAAAATTCGATAGTAGAGAGAGAGTCTTTTTGCTGTTGCTTTTGGAATAGCAGACTGTTTATCTTTCACAAAACCACAACCTTTCTATTCTTCTATTTTATAGAAACATTGTGAAAAAATCAACAAAAACAAGAAAAAACTAAGAAAATCTTAGTTTTAGTCTTAAAAATTAGCTTGTGATAGAAAACGGTAGAGATCTCCGACCAATCCTTGATAGATAACTTTATCATCAAAGGTTAATGAGGTAACTAGGAATGTATCTGGAAGAGTTACACAACCTGATAGAGATAACATAAGCTCTTCGTAATCCTTATATTCAAGTGTACGTTCTACGTGATAGTTATCTTGATAGGTAAGTCGATACATAGCCAATTATCTTTCTTCTTTTGTGAAGATTCCGCGTTCTACAAGGCTGTCCATGAGGAAGTAGAATTTCTCTTGGTGAATATGATGGTCTTCTGATTTAAAGATATTCACCAAACGAAGGCCAGATTTGTCAGTGATGTTGAGTTTAGCACCTGTAAGGTCTTTATTGATGATGATTTTTAGGTTGAAGCCTTCACCGCTGTTAGGTACTTTCTCAAGCAGACGAGTTAGTTCGAAGTTTCCAACTTTTGTTTCAAAGAAAGTATTGTCTTTGAGCGTGAATTTTTTGACAGATGGGCTAAGTGTATAGTCGTAGCGGCAGTTTTGTAGTTTAATGGTTTTTTCGAATGCCATTAGATTAATCTCCAATAATATTTTTTAAGGTTTGTGCGAGTTGTTTCAGTTCTTCCTCGGTATTAAGAGGAGACAGACTGATACGGACAGATTCTTTCAAACGATGTGAATCTGGTCCATAAAATGCTTCAAGCACGTGACTGGTTTGCACAATACCAGCAGTACAAGCTGAACCGGTAGAAATTGAAATTCCTTCAAGATCTAACCGTAGTAAGAGCAAATCATTTTTTTGACTAGGGAAGCCAATGTTGACAACATAAGGAAGCTGGTGTTGGCTTTCGTTGAGATAGTATTCTAGATCTGCAATCTCATCTAGAAAAGCAGATTTTAATCTCTCTAGTTTTTGGTAATGTTCAGCTTGCTGCTCTAAGTCCTCTTTGAGAGCAGCGACCATGCCTACAATGGCAGCGAGGTTTTCTGTTCCAGCCCGTTTCTTTTGTTCTTGGTCTCCACCGTGAAGATAGGAATCAAAGTCCGCGGAAGAAGCATAAAGAAAGCCGATTCCCTTTGGTCCATGGAATTTGTGGGCAGAAGCGCTAAGGAAATCAATTCCCAATTCCTCAGGATGGATAGGAACTTTTCCGATAGCTTGAACAGCATCTACATGATAAGCCGCAGGATGCTCTTTTAAAACACGTCCAATCTCAGCGATAGGTAAGAGACTGCCCGTTTCATTATTAGCATACATGGTGGAAACGAGAATGGTATCGTCACGTAAGGCTTCTTGAATTTGCTGGGGAGTAATTTCTTGATTTACTGGTTGGATGATGGTCGCTTCAAAGCCAAAATGTTGCACCAGATAATCGATAGTCTCAAGCACAGAATGATGTTCAATAGCTGTCGTGATGATATGTTTTCCACGATTTTGATGACGGAGACAATAGCCAATAATAGCTGTATTGTTGCTTTCTGTACCGCCAGATGTGAAAAAGATATGTTGAGGTTTGGTTCCTAGTAAGTGGGCTAGTTCCTGACGGGCTTCTCGCAAGAGTTTGCCAGCCTGTCGACCATGACTATGAATACTAGAAGGATTACCGTGGGTTTCTTGCATGACCCTGGTCATTTCTGAAATAGCAACTGCTGACATAGGAGTCGTAGCAGCATTGTCCAAATAAATCAAAGAATCACCTTATTTCTTTTTGTTGTAAGCAAAGAGTGGGCTGACTGGTTTTCTTTCATGGATGCGGACGATCGCATCTCCGATTAACTCGCTAGCAGTAATGTAACATACATTTTCAGGAGTTCTTTCTTTGGTTGCTACGGAGTCTGTCACTAGGATTTCTTTGATGTTTGTAGCGTCAAGGAGGTCTGCTGCACCTTCAACAAATAAACCGTGACTAGAAACGGCATAAATCTCAGTTGCACCTTCACGTTCAACGATTTTGGCAGCTTCAGAGAAAGTACGACCAGTATTTAGAATATCGTCAATTAAGATAGCCTTCTTGCCTTCGACATCCCCAATGATATAGCCTTCGTTACGATTAGAATCGTCTTGCGCGTAGTCAATGATAGCGATAGGAGCATCAAGGTATTCAGCCAAACTACGTGCACGTTTAACACCAGAGTTCTTTGGACTGACAACAACAACATCGGAGCCAAGGAGTCCTTTATCACAGTAGTGCTTAGCAAATAGAGGAACAGTATAAAGATTATCTACAGGAATATCAAAGAAACCTTGGACTTGAACAGCGTGGAGGTCAAGCGTTAGAACACGACTTACACCAGCTTTGACAAGCATATTGGCAACTAGTTTTGCAGTGAGGGGTTCGCGAGAAGAAGCGATACGATCCTGACGAGCATAACCAAAGTAAGGAAGGACAACGTTGATACTATGAGCACTTGCACGTACACAAGCATCAACCATTATTAATAATTCCATCAAGTGGTTGCTAACGGGGTAGCTGGTTGACTGGATGATGTAAACATCGTAACCACGGACACTTTCTTCGATGTTGACCTGGATTTCTCCGTCAGAAAATTGACGAGAGGATAATTTTCCGAGAGGTACACCAACTGTATCCGCAATCTTTTGAGCGATTTCTGGGTTAGAGTTTAGGGTGAAAAGTTTCATGTTGTTTCTATCTGACATTATAGACCGTCCTCTGTAAACTTTGTGAATCTCCTTTGAGAAAGTTTTGTTTTTCAAAGCAAGATTCTTTTATTTTTATCTTTTCTATTCTACCAAAAAAAGGAGATTATTTCAGCTTTTTTTCATGCTTTTAATAAAACGACTTAATTTTGATGGAGCTTTCTGATAAGTTATTTGATTATCATCTAAAAATCTCTGAAAATCGGCTTTCCCTTTTTCATGGTCTGTGACTTCAAGCTCGAGTTCATAGTCCGTTTGGTCAAAGTAGTGACTTTCATCTAAGGCCATTAAGCCAATCTCAGTTTTCATTTCATAACGAAGGGTTGAAAGGCAGCCTAAAACAAGCCAGTCATGACTTTCGATGCCAATCTTAGCGAGTTTCTCTAGAACGAGCCCTTGGGGTAGTTTTTGTTTTTCTAAGTACAATTCAGCTTCTGGAAGAGTTAGTTTCTGGTTGTATTCCATATTTCCTACAGTTTGAGGCACTTTCAAGGTCAGCTCCGCCCAATCTGAAAAGGTGCGAATGCGCATGGCAACCTTCTTCTCACGCAATTGGAAATCTGGTGTGTCAATGTAGTAGTTTTTTTGAAGGACGGGTTGGATATGGGAAAACTGTTTTTTTAGATGCTCATAGTCCTCTTTTTTCAGAAGTGTTTTCAATTCTATTTCTAAATGTTTCATTTTTTCAACCTTTTCTATATCTTTGAAAGCGATTTATGGTATAATGGACAATGTATTTATTGTATACGAATGTACTGAAAAAATCAAAGATTTTCGACAGAGCAATCAAACATTACAAGGGAGAAAGTATGACCATAGAATGGGAAGAATTTTTAGATCCTTACATTCAGGCTGTTGGTGAATTGAAGATTAAACTTCGAGGAATTCGCAAACAGTATCGTAAGCAAAACAAGCATTCTCCGATTGAGTTTGTAACGGGTCGGGTAAAACCGATTGAAAGTATTAAAGAAAAAATGGCTCGTCGAGGAATTACTTATGCAAGTCTGGAACATGATCTGCAAGATATTGCTGGTTTACGTGTCATGGTTCAGTTTGTTGATGACGTTAAAGAGGTAGTTGAGATTCTACGTAAACGCCAAGATATGAGAATCGTTCAGGAACGAGACTATATCACTCATCGTAAGGCTTCAGGTTATCGTTCTTATCACGTGATTGTTGAGTACACGGTTGATACGATCAACGGAGCGAAGACGATTTTGGCGGAAATTCAAATACGGACGTTAGCCATGAATTTCTGGGCTACGATTGAACACTCGCTCAATTATAAGTATCAGGGTGATTTTCCAGAAGAAATCAGGAAAAGACTGGAAATCACAGCCAAAATAGCCTATCAACTGGATGAAGAAATGGGTAAGATTCGTGATGATATCCAGGAAGCGCAGGCTCTCTTTGATCCATTGAGCAGAAAACTAAACGATGGTGTAGGAAATAGTGACGATACAGATGAAGAATACAGGTAAACGAGTTGACCTCATAGCAAATAGAAAGCCGCAGAGTCAGAAGGTTTTTCATGAGCTGAGGGAAAAACTAAAGAAACAACATTTTATACTGAATGATACCAATCCCGACATCGTCATTTCGATTGGTGGTGACGGGATGCTTTTGTCTGCCTTTCACAAGTATGAGAATCAGTTAGACAAGGTTCGATTTGTAGGTGTTCATACAGGGCATTTGGGATTTTACACAGATTATCGTGATTTTGAGCTGGATCAGTTGGTGACCAATCTTCTGCTAGACACTGGTGCCAAAGTTTCCTATCCAGTCTTGAATGTCAAGGTAACGCTTGAAAATGGAGAAGTGAAAATCTTCCGGGCCTTAAATGAAGCGAGTATCCGTCGATCAGACCGGACCATGGTTGCGGATATCATCATTAACCACGTTCCGTTCGAGAGATTTCGTGGAGATGGAGTGACTGTCTCAACGCCGACGGGAAGTACTGCCTATAACAAGTCCTTAGGTGGAGCTGTCTTGCATCCTACTATTGAAGCCTTGCAGTTGACGGAGATAGCGAGCCTTAACAACCGAGTCTATCGCACTTTGGGATCATCAATCATTATTCCCAAAAAAGATAAGATTGAACTCTTACTGACACGCAATGATTACCACACGATATCAGTCGATAACAGCGTCTATTCATTCCGTAATATCGAACGGATTGAGTATCAAATTGACCATCACAAGATTCACTTCGTAGCGACTCCAAGTCACACTAGTTTCTGGAATCGTGTCAAAGATGCCTTCATCGGCGAGGTGGATGAATGAGGTTCGAATTTACCGCAGATGAGCACGTTAAGGTCAAAACGTTTCTTAAGAAACACGAGGTTTCTAAGGGACTTTTGGCTAAGATTAAGTTTCGAGGTGGGGCTATTTTGGTCAATGGCCAACCTCAAAATGCGACGTATCTCTTAGATATTGGAGACAGGGTTACCATCGACATTCCAGCAGAGGAAGGATTTGAGAGCCTTGAAGCAATTGATCGACCACTCGATATCTTGTATGAAGATGACCATTTTCTGGTTTTGAATAAACCTTATGGAGTAGCTTCCATCCCCAGTGTCAATCATTCCAATACCATTGCTAATTTTATAAAGGGCTACTATGTCAAGCAAAACTATGAAAACCAGCAAGTTCACATCGTGACTAGGCTTGATAGAGATACTTCTGGTTTGATGCTCTTTGCCAAGCACGGCTATGCTCATGCACGGTTGGACAAGCAACTGCAACGGAAGTCTATCGAAAAAAGGTATTTTGCACTGGTTAAAGGAGCTGGTGTCTTGGAGCCAGAAGGAGAGATTATCGCCCCGATTGCGCGTGATGTGGACTCCATTATCACGAGACGGGTTGCCAAAGATGGGAAATACGCTCATACATCTTACAAAGTTGTAGCGTCTTATGGAAATATTCACCTAGTCGATATTCGCCTGCATACTGGACGAACTCATCAAATTCGAGTGCATTTTTCTCACATCGGTTTTCCTTTGTTGGGAGACGATCTCTATGGAGGAAGCTTAGACGATGGGATTCAGCGCCAGGCCTTGCATTGTCATTATTTATCTTTTTATCATCCCTTTCTAGAGCAAGATTTGCAACTAGAAAGCCCCTTACCGGATGATTTTAGCAATCTTATTACTCAGTTATCAACTAATACTCTTTAAAATTTATTTGGAGTATAATTTATTTTCTTAAAGGAGAAAACTCATGGAAGTTTTTGAAAGTCTCAAAGCCAACCTGGTTGGCAAAAATGCTCGTATCGTTCTCCCTGAAGGGGAAGAGCCACGTATTCTTCAAGCAACAAAACGCTTGGTAAAAGAAACAGAAGTAATTCCTGTTTTGCTTGGAAACCCTGAAAAAATTAAAATCTATCTTGAAATCGAAGGGATCGTGGATGGCTATGAAGTGATTGATCCCCAACATTATCCTCAATTCGAAGAAATGGTTGCTGCCTTGGTAGAGCGTCGTAAGGGCAAAATGACTGAAGAAGAAGCGCGCAAAGTTTTGGTTGAAGATGTTAACTACTTTGGTGTGATGCTAGTCTACTTGGGCTTGGTTGATGGTATGGTATCTGGTGCGATTCACTCAACTGCCTCAACAGTTCGCCCAGCCCTTCAAATCATTAAAACTCGTCCAAATGTAACTCGTACTTCAGGTGCCTTCCTCATGGTTCGTGGTACTGAACGTTACCTATTTGGAGATTGTGCCATTAATATCAATCCAGATGCAGAAGCCTTGGCTGAAATTGCGATCAATTCAGCAATCACTGCTAAGATGTTTGGTATTGAACCTAAAATTGCTATGCTAAGCTATTCTACTAAAGGTTCAGGCTTTGGTGAAAGTGTTGACAAGGTAGTGGAAGCAACTAAAATTGCTCACGACTTGCGTCCTGACCTTGAGATTGATGGTGAGTTACAATTTGACGCTGCCTTTGTTCCTGAAACTGCAGCTCTTAAAGCTCCAGGAAGTACGGTAGCTGGTCAAGCAAATGTCTTTATCTTCCCAGGTATCGAAGCCGGAAATATTGGGTATAAGATGGCAGAACGTCTCGGTGGTTTTGCGGCTGTCGGACCTGTTTTGCAAGGTTTGAACAAACCGGTTAACGACCTTTCTCGTGGATGTAATGCAGACGATGTTTACAAGTTGACCCTTATTACAGCAGCTCAAGCAGTTCATCAATAAGATATAGTCCTCTTTCCCATGGGAAGAGGTTTTTTAGTACTGAGAAAAGGACAGTTAGAAGCTTCTATGTTATACTAGATATATGTTAGATTTGAAAGAATACGGTATCGTCATGTGGCCGGAGGAGAAGATTTTCTCTTTCCGTGAGAAACTCCTCAATTGGTATGATGAAAATAAACGAGATCTACCTTGGCGGAGAAGTAAAAACCCTTACCACATCTGGGTATCTGAAATCATGCTCCAGCAGACCAGGGTGGATACAGTTATCCCATACTACGAACGATTCTTGGACTGGTTTCCAACTGTTGAAAGTCTGGCGAATGCCCCTGAAGAGCGTCTGCTGAAGGCTTGGGAGGGATTGGGCTATTATTCTCGAGTACGCAATATGCAGGCTGCAGCTCAGCAGATTATGACGGATTTTGGTGGTCAATTTCCAAACACCTATGAAGGAATTTCCAGTTTGAAAGGGATTGGCCCATACACTGCGGGAGCTATTTCCAGTATCGCTTTTAATTTGCCTGAGCCAGCGGTCGATGGCAATGTCATGCGGGTCTTGGCACGCTTATTTGAGGTTAATCATGATATCGGAGTTCCCAGCAATCGCAAAATTTTTCAGGCTATGATGGAAATCTTGATTGATTCGCAACGACCAGGTGACTTTAACCAAGCTCTGATGGATTTAGGGTCAGATATAGAGGCCCCAGTTAACCCTCGACCAGAAGAAAGCCCTGTTAAGGACTTTAGCGCAGCCTATCAGAATGGCACCATGGGTCGTTATCCGATTAAAGAACCCAAGAAAAAGCCTCTCCCAATTTATCTCAAGGCTTTAGTTGTACGCAATGACCGTGGTCAATATCTACTTGAGAAAAATGAAAGCGAGAAACTACTAGCCGGTTTTTGGCACTTCCCCTTGATCGAAGTTGATGATTTCTCAAGTGATGACGATCAGCTAGATCTCTTTTCACAAGTCAAAGAGGAAAGCAGAGCATTTGGACCAAGCCCTCAAGAAAACTTTGAGCAGGATTATGATTTAGAAGTGAATTGGTCCCAGCAAGTATTTGACCAGGTCAAGCATGTATTTAGTCATCGGAAATGGCATATTCAAATCCAAGCTGGCCAGGTGACAGAAACAAAGCAGTTTTCGGACAGAGAAATTCGTTGGGTTTCTCCTCAGGAGTTTTCTGATTATCCACTTGCGAAACCTCAACAAAAAATTTGGCAGACTTATAAAACAAGTTTTGAAGATGAAGGCTTACAGTAGCCATTTGTGCCTTCTTTGCATTTTTTTGTTATAATAGATAGAGAAAAGGTGATAAAATGAAAAAAATATTAATTGTAGATGATGAGAAACCAATCTCAGATATTATTAAGTTTAATATGGCCAAGGAAGGTTATGAAGTTGTAACAGCCTTCAATGGTCGTGAGGCAATCGAGCTATTTGAAGCTGAGCAACCGGATATTATTATCCTCGACTTGATGCTACCTGAAATTGATGGTTTAGAAGTTGCTAAAGCTATTCGTAAGACTAGTAGCGTGCCGATTATCATGCTATCAGCTAAGGATAGCGAATTTGACAAGGTTATTGGTTTAGAGTTAGGTGCAGATGATTATGTTACAAAACCTTTCTCAAACCGTGAGTTGCAGGCTCGTGTCAAGGCTCTGCTTCGTCGTACAGACCTGGTTTCTGTGGATAGCCAAGAGTCTGATGAGAAGAAGACGCAGCCTTTACAAATTGGTGATTTGGAAATCGTTCCAGATGCTTACGTGGCTAAGAAATATGGTGAGGAGTTGGATTTGACCCATCGTGAGTTTGAACTCTTGTATCACTTGGCATCTCATATTGGACAAGTGATTACGCGTGAACACTTGCTTGAGACTGTATGGGGTTATGACTATTTTGGTGATGTTCGTACAGTGGACGTGACCATTAGACGCTTGCGTGAGAAAATCGAAGATACTCCAAGTCGTCCAGAGTACATTCTCACACGTCGTGGTGTTGGATACTATATGAGAAATAATGATTGAAGATATTAGACAAACTATTCTGACCAGCGATTTTATCTTTATTCTGATTTTACTTGGCTTTATCATGGTGGTGACCTTGCTGTTACTGGAAAATCGTCGGGATAATATCCGTCTGAAGGAGATAAATCAAAAGGTTAAGGACTTGATTGCAGGTGATTATTCTCAAGTTTTGGACTTGCAAGGAAGTACAGAAATCACCAATATCACCAATAATCTGAATGATTTGTCAGAAGTTATTCGTTTGACCCAAGAAAATCTGGAACAAGAGAGTAAACGATTGAACAGTATTCTTTCTTACATGACAGATGGCGTTCTTGCGACCAATCGCCGTGGCCAGATTACCATGATCAACGATATGGCCAAGAAACAGCTCGGTGTGCAGAAAGAAGATGTTCTGAATAAAAGCATCCTCGAATTGCTTAAGATAGAAGATGAGTATGAGCTGCGTGACCTGATTACACAGATTCCTGAGTTGACGATTGACTCCCAGGATGTAAATGGGGAATACCTAAGCCTTCGTGTACGTTTTGCTCTGGTTCGTCGTGAGTCAGGTTTCATCTCTGGTTTGGTTGCTGTTTTACATGATACGACCGAGCAGGAGAAGGAAGAGCGTGAGCGAAGACTCTTTGTTTCGAACGTGAGTCACGAGTTGCGAACTCCTTTGACCAGTGTTAAATCTTATCTTGAAGCCTTGGACGAGGGAGCCCTGTATGATCCTGTTGCTCCTGATTTTATCAAGGTTTCACTCGATGAAACCAACCGTATGATGCGGATGGTGACAGATCTCTTGCATCTCTCTCGTATTGATAATACGACAAGTCAGCTAGATGTGGAATTGATTAATTTTACAGCATTCATCACCTTTATTCTCAACCGATTTGATAAGATGAGAAGTCAGGATGACGAGAAAAAATATGAACTTGTTAGAGATTACCCTATTAATTCAGTTTGGATCGAGATTGATACCGATAAGATGACTCAGGTGATTGATAATATTCTTAACAATGCCATCAAGTACTCACCAGATGGTGGGAAAATCACTGTTAGCATGAAGACCACTGATGACCAGATGATTTTATCCATCAAAGACCAAGGTCTAGGTATTCCAAAGCAAGATTTGCCGAAGATCTTTGACCGATTCTACCGTGTGGATCGTGCAAGAAGTCGGGCTCAAGGTGGAACCGGTCTAGGTCTGGCTATCGCAAAAGAAATCATCAAACAACACAATGGCTTTATATGGGCCAAAAGTGAATACGGTAAGGGCTCAACCTTTACAATAGTGCTCCCTTATGATAAGGATGCCGTAAAAGAAGAAATATGGGAGGACGAAATAGAAGACCAGAATGAGTGAAAAAGGCTTTAAATACAGTATTTTAGCATCAGGTTCTAGTGGGAATTCCTTTTACCTGGAAACCCCAAAAAAGAAAATCCTAGTAGATGCGGGCTTGTCTGGTAAGAAAATTACCAGCCTGCTAGCTGAAATCAATCGCAAACCTGAAGATTTGGATGCGATTCTGATTACGCATGAGCATTCAGACCATATTCATGGGGTCGGTGTCTTGGCTCGTAAATATGGCATGGATCTTTACGCCAATGAAAAGACTTGGCAGGCTATGGAAAATAGCAAGTATCTTGGCAAGGTTGATTCTTCGCAAAAGCATATCTTTGAAATGGGTAAAACCAAAACCTTTGGCGATATCGATATTGAGAGTTTTGGTGTTAGCCATGATGCGGCAGCACCCCAGTTTTACCGATTTATGAAAGACGACAAGAGTTTTGTCGTGTTGACCGATACAGGCTATGTAAGTGACCGTATGGCTGGAATAGTCGAAAATGCGGACGGTTATCTCATAGAGTCCAACCACGATGTAGAGATTTTGCGAGCAGGATCTTATGCTTGGCGACTCAAACAGCGAATTCTATCGGATCTCGGTCACCTTTCTAACGAGGATGGTGCTGAGGCCATGATTCGTGCAATGGGAAATCGGACTAAGAAAATCTATCTTGGGCATTTATCCAAAGAGAACAATATCAAGGAGCTGGCTCATATGACTATGGTCAACCAGCTAGCCCAAACGGATCTGGGAGTTGGAGTAGACTTTAAGGTTTATGATACCTCACCAGATACTGCAACACCATTAACAGATATATAAAAAGAAGGCGGGTACCTTCTTTTTTATATATCTTTTACAATCCAGCAAATTCCTTGATTTCTTGTGCGGACATGGAAGAGTCGCAACGGACTTTGATTTGTCCATCCGCAATGTGAACAAATCCTGGTACGGTTGGGATTCCATAACGTGAGCGGAATTCTTGCAATTCATTGAGTTGGCTTGGTTCTTCACTGTTGATGAAGTAGATGTGGGCTTTAGTTTCAGCTACGACACCTGCCAATGTGCCAGCAAATTTACGGCAGTAAGGGCAAGTTTTACGGCCAATAAAGAAGGTTGCTGTTTCTTTATTATCGAGTGCTTCTTGTGCACGCGCAACTGTAGTGACTTCAAGGTCTTTGATGTTTTCTAAAAATTGTTCCATGAGATTACCTCGCTTTCATTGATAAGTCTAGTATGCCATAAAGTTTCTAAAAATGCTTAGATTTGATACGAAAAAAGATGAGATTGGTTGGTCTCATCTTTTATAGATTTTTATTTTACAAACGCATTGATTTCTGCTTCGATGTTGGCAATCTTAGCTTGTGAATCTTCATTACTTTCACCCACAACGGCAATGTAGAATTTGATTTTTGGTTCTGTACCTGAAGGGCGAACTGCAATCCATGAACCGTCAGCAAGTGTGTATTTCAAAACATCACTTGGAGGAGTTGTCAAGTTTGTAACAGTACCGTCAGCAGCAGTAGCAGTTTGAGCCTTGAAGTCTTCTACGACAGTGATAGCTGTTGTGTTCCATTCTTTTGGAGCATTGTTACGGAACTTAGCCATAATGGCTTTGATTTGTTCAGCACCATCAACACCAGAAAGGGTAACAGAGATGGTCTTTTCAGCGTAGTAGCCGTATTCTTTGTAGATTTCTTCGATACCGTCAGCAAGTGTCAAACCACGTGAACGGTAGTAGGCAGCAAGTTCAGCAACGACAAGAACAGCTTGAATAGCATCTTTATCACGTACGAATGGTTTAATCAAGTAACCGAAGCTTTCTTCAAATCCCATCATGTAAGTGTGATTGTGTTTTTCTTCAAATTCTTGAATTTTTTCAGCGATAAATTTAAAACCTGTCAAAACGTTGAACATGGTTGCGCCGTAGCTTTCAGCAATCTTCGTTACCAAGTCAGTTGATACAATTGATTTGCAAAGGGCTGCATTTTCAGGAAGAGTTCCAGCATTTTTGTGGGCTTCCAAGATGTATTTAGCCATGATAGCGCCGATTTGGTTACCTGAAAGGTTAAGGTAGCTACCATCTTTTTGAAGCACTTCAACACCAACACGGTCAGCGTCTGGGTCAGTCGCCACAAGAACATCAGCACCAACTTGACGGCCGAGTTCTTCAGCAAGTGCAAAGGCTGCTTGGTTTTCTGGGTTTGGAGATTTAACAGTTGAGAAATCTGGATCTGGAGTTGCTTGAGCTTCAACGACTTGAACTGAGTCAAATCCAGCTTGTGCAAGAGCACGGCGAGCCAACATTTCACCAGTACCATGAAGTGGTGTGTAGACAATCTTCATGTCTTTACCAAACTCTCCAATCAAGGCTGGGTTGATATTTACATCTTTTACTTCTTTGAGGTATTCTGCATCAACAGCTTCGCCGATAACTTCAATCAAGCCTGAAGCTTTTTCAGCTTCTACATCAGCAACTTCGACAGCGAATGGGTTTTCGATAGCACGGATGTAAGTAGTCAAAGCGTCCGCGTCATGTGGAGGCATTTGTCCACCGTCTTCACCATAAACCTTGTAACCGTTAAATGGAGCAGGGTTATGACTGGCAGTAATCATGATACCTGCAAAACAGTTGAGGTGACGAACTGCAAATGAGAGTTCTGGAGTTGGACGAAGGCTTTCAAATACGTAAGATTTGATACCATGTTTTGCAAGAACTGCCGCAGATTCGAAGGCAAACTCAGGTGAGAAGTGACGACTATCATAGGCAATCGCAACACCACGATTTTTTTCATTTCCACCTTTTGACTCAATCAAACGAGCCAATCCTTCAGTTGCTTGACGAACAACATAGATGTTGATGCGGTTTGTACCTGCACCGATCAAGCCACGCATACCTGCAGTACCAAATTCAAGATTGGTGTAGAAAGCATCTTCTTTTGTTTTTTCGTCCATGTTTTCTAAATCTTGGCGAAGGTAGTCTGGAAGGTCAGCAAAATCGACCCATTTTTGATAATTTTCTTGGTAAGTCATAGTGTGTCTCCTTTGTTTATTTGCTTTAATCGCTTTCATTATATCACGATTTGACATTTTAGTAAAACGTTAGCATAACTTAAAATGTAGGAAATTTACTTTTGCTTTTTAGCAGTTAAATGGTGAGTACTGTGCTTACTTATACTAAGTTAGCGATGAAAATTAATTATTAGATTCTTTATAAATTGAAAGTTTATAATTCATTTTGTAGGTTTGTTGAAGAAAAAAATCAAAAATATTCTTATATTCTATTTATTTTACAAAGAATCCTTTAATGTATCAAATGAACATATAGAAAAATTTAATGTAAAACTCTATAAATTTAAGATATTTTGAAAATATCTGGTTTCTGTTTTGAATTTTATAGTGCGTATGGTAAAATATAGTAAATCATTAAAGGAGAATCCATTATGAAAAAAATTCTTAAGCATTCTGCTTTGCTTTTATCAGCTTTAGCACTTGTTGCCTGTGGAGCTTCTAAAAAAGCAAGCGACAATGGTACTGCCTCGAACTCAAACTTTGAAGTTTCTGTCAAAGACGGTATGTTTGTATTACCTAAAGACGAAGATTCGTCTTCAAGCTACCTTGCACTCCAAGTCGAAATCAAGAATAATCGTGATAAACAGTTTAGTTTTACTAGCCAAGATATTACGCTTTATAATGAAAAAGATGAAAAATTACAACCAATTCAAATCTACGAAAGCGACAGTAAAACCAAGTTTATGTCATATGGAGACAGTCTTTCTAAAGGAAAGAGCGTTGCTGGTTATGTAGTGTATGAAGTCGATAAGAATGCTAAGTATGAACTTCACTTCGCACCTAGCTTTTATGATGACATCAAAGAAAATTCTAAAAAGAATAACGATGTAGCTATTAAGGTTGATCCAAGTCAATATGAAGACAATATTGATGAAGCAAAAGATGTAATGAAAAAATATGTCGATGCTGTTTACCTCAATGGGGAAAGTTCTGGTGGTGGAACGAACCTAAGTGCTACTGATAATAAGTCGCAAGTTGTTGCGCTTGCTGATGATAAAAAGTCTTCTGATGACAGTGCTGAATTCACAAACGATGCGAAAGCTGATAAAGAAGAGTTTATCAAGAAATTTACAGAGTCATTCGGAAAAGGCTTCTATAACTACAAACCGTCTGATTCAGAACTTAGAACATTTGCAGATGCCTACATCAAAGCAAATGCTAAGAGAGCAAAAGTTGATTACAAGGTGAAGACATATTTGCCAGATTATGCTGTTGTATATGTTAGACCAGAAACAATTGACTTGGATAATTTGAATGTTCATGAATTGAGCCGTAAATTCTACGAAGAAAACAAAGGTAAATATAGCAACTACTCAGAAGCTATGAAAGCTGGTGAGAAGTACATTTTAGAAAATGCACCAAGTCAATTTGATTCAACTCCTCTAGATACAAGCGATAACATGAAAAAAGAGGGTTATGAAATTAAAATGACTAAGAAAGATGGTAAATGGACCATCGATACCTCTTCTAAAAACTACGACTTAAAAGATATGGCTCGCACATTCCGTGGAGGCATTGGATACTAAGATGAAAGGTTCGAGTTTTTGACTCGAACTTTTTTTATGTGACTATTAGTCCGTCTCGCTCCGCAAGGTGCGAGACAAATAAACCACCCGCTATGCGGGTGCGCATCGAAG